>JAHRHW010000170.1 GCA_019100305.1 Candidatus Thiodiazotropha taylori
GAGGAACTTCTTTTTACCATCCATTTCGACCCCCAGGCCATCGAGCATGGTAAAAAGATCGTCAATGATGATTTCGGAGATATGCTGGCCATCACGCAGTGACTCATCAAGATCACTGTTCATCGCCAGCATACAGGCCAGTGCTCCAATCAGATTCAACTCATCCAGTGCACTCTCAGACGAATCCAGGGAGTGGCTGTCAGAGGACGGTGTCAGCAACTGGCTGTCGGGGGATGACGTCAGTGGTTGACTGTCCGGGGAAGGATCGGTCGACACACCGGGTTTGATACCGATCCTGTCGCACATCTGGTGCAGATCTTCATGATAAAAACTGATATTCGAGGGGTAGTTGTAGGCATTGGTACCCTTATCGACAGAGAGGCCGATGAGCAACTCATCGTCGAACACCAGAAATTTCTGAAACAGCTCTTCTCTGACGACCCCATTGATACTCATGTGGTGATCGATCAGTGCACTGTTACAGGTTACCGGCAGGCCCCGCTTCAGTTCATTGACATCCGCTGGATAGAGTCTGAGATAGCCATCCACGTAGACCCGCTCGTAGGAGCGCTCCTGCACCTCGACTGAAGCAAATCCGGCAAAATGGAGATAGAGCTCTTCCATCTCACGCAGAATCTTTTCATCGCCAACAAAACGGCAGGCATCATTCCAAGATAGAAAACTCTCGTCATCGTTGGCAATCGTCATGGTGCATCCTTCTCCTCTCCAACTGCAGACCCGACAGCAGTGCAACTGATTTTAATCGCTAATCAGAAGCAAGCAAATCAGATTTTTCTAGCCCGATGATGCAATCGTCGATTTTCAGCCAGAGTAAGGCTAGCTGCAGCAGACGGTTGCAGACCTGAATTGTACTTACATAAGTCATTTACGCCCAAAGAAGTTAGGCTACCCAGAGAATCACCGCAAAATGCCGCGAAAAACACTTACACAGAGGAGTCTATTTGCGAAGATTTGCGGTGATTGGCGTACATTCGCGGTTTGTTCTCTTATGACCTGTTGCGCCTGATAAAAACGCCACGGGGTACAATAAGGTAACGATCAGCACTCTACTAGGTTCACCGCCAGACCGCCCCGTGACGTCTCTTTGTACTTTGTCTGCATGTCGGCGCCCGTCTCCTGCATGGTCTTGATCACCTTGTCGAGGGAGACAAAATGGGAACCATCCCCTCGCAAGGCCATTCGCGCCGCATTGATCGCCTTCACCGCCCCCATGGCATTGCGTTCAATACAAGGTACCTGGACCAATCCACCCACCGGGTCACAGGTCAGGCCCAGATTGTGCTCCATACCGATCTCGGCCGCATTCTCAACCTGTTGCGGGGTACCTCCCAGTACCTCCGTCAGGGCACCGGCCGCCATTGAACAGGCGGAACCCACTTCCCCCTGGCAACCCACCTCGGCACCGGATATGGAGGCGTTCTCCTTATAGAGAATGCCGATCGCACCGGCACACAACAGAAAACGCACCACACCCTCTTCATTGGCGCCCGGGGAGTAACGCCAATAGTAGTGGAGTACCGCCGGGATAATCCCTGCCGCCCCATTGGTTGGCGCTGTAACAACCCGGCCGCCGGCAGCATTCTCTTCATTCACCGCCAGGGCAAACAGATTGACCCAATCCATGGTACCCAGGGGTACGGTGGTCAGTTCAGCATCATGACTCAGTTGACGAAACAGTCTTGGCGCTCTGCGCTTGACCTTGAGACCGCCTGGCAATAGCCCTTCCGTTTCACAGCCCTTCTCGACACACTGCTGCATCACATGCCAGATACCCAGCAATTTCTGGTTGATCTCGGCCTTATCCCGCCAGGCCAACTCATTTTCAAGCATCAGCTGACTGATGGATAAGCCGTTGGCCTCACACTGATCGAGTAACTCCCGGCCGCTTTTAAAAGGGTATTTCAACTCAGTCTGCTGCTCGACAATCTGCGGCTCACCCTGCTCATCGGTCTGCACCACAAATCCACCACCTACCGAGTAGAACTCGCCGCGCTTGACAGGCTCACCCGCCTCATCCAGTGCCGTGAACAGCATGCCATTGGGATGCAGGCCCAGCTGTTTGCGGCGAAAGAAGACCAGGTCACGCTCAGGGTCCAGCTCGATCACCTGCCCCCCATGGAGCTCGATCTGCCGCTCCACCCGCACCCGATCCATGCGCAACGGAATCGCATCCACCTCAACCTCTTCCGGGGTCTCACCCTGCAGCCCGAGGATCACCGCCTTATCCGTTCCATGACCTTTGCCGGTTGCCCCAAGGGAACCGTATAGCTCTATCTTCAGCCTGCGTGTACCACTCAACAGGCCAGCCTCATCGAGTTGCTCGATAAAGCGCTTTGCAGCCAGCATCGGCCCTACCGTGTGGGAACTGGAGGGTCCGATGCCGATTTTGAATAGATCGAACACACTGACCGACATGATCACTCTCCTTTCACTTCTAGAGTCGATAAGATCTCACAACCAGCAGTGACAATATACCTACATTGAGCGCAGTTTGGCGCAATCCTTTGTGAATAGTTAAAACCCTGCCCTCCACTGACCAGCCTCTCATATCGAATGCCTCAATACACCTGTAGCTCTACCCATATTTACTATCCCTGCATACAGGTAAAATAGACCACCGAACAAAGATACTTCACACTTATCCGTTGTAAAAATGAAAACCACTTACAAAGCTATCCTGTTTGACCTTTTTGGCACTCTGCTGAGTGTCTCCAAGGCAGCAAAGGGGCAGGGCCAATTTACCGCAGACATACTTGGCTTGGATCGCCAGGCCTGGAATCAGGCGTGCTTCAGTGAACACCATGACATTGTTAGTAGAACTGACCACCTGGAGATCGTCAGACGCATTGCCCACAGTCTCGATCCATCAATCCCGCTCGAAAAAGTCCGTCAGGCGACCGATGCGCGACAGTTGCGGTTCGATACAGCACTGCTCGAAATCGAACCTGGCATCCTGACGATTCTGCAGGAGTTGAAACAGCAGGGCTTCATCCTGGGATTAATCTCAAATGCATCAACCGGTGAGGTCAGCGCCTGGCCGGAGTCCCCCCTTGCCCCCCTGTTCACCAGTGTGCACTTCAGCTGCCAGCAGGGTGTGCAGAAACCGGATCCGGAAATCTATCAGATGGCCTTGGCCGAATTGGCGATCACTGCCGACTCGGCACTGTTTATCGGCGACGGCAGCAGCGAGGAACACAGTGGTGCCGAGGCCTGTAACATCGACAGCCTGCTGGTGACCTATTTTCTCGACACGAGCGATGCCCATGAGCTCAATAGACGAGAAAAGGGATCCAAAGGCCGTATTGGACATATTCGGGAGCTTTTGAAAATGGTATCTCCCAAAATCTGACTAAATCGCTATGATCTCCAGCGGTTCCACAACAAACCGCTTACTGATTGACTGGGAAAACAGGCATTCACGGGACAATCAATTTACCGACCTATTCAATACGATAGTTTGGGAATCAAAAAAGGCAGCACGTTGGCTGCCTTTTGCTGAAGTCTATTATGCGGCCTTACTTTGCGGCCACCATCGCGGTCACCTGACTCCACTGTGCATCGTCAAGAATCTCCATCATCCGATCACGGCAACGGGTTTTACTTGCCGCTTCGGCCATACTGTTGATCTCATCAGCACTGACTCCATCCAGCGATGCCTGAGCCATCTTCTTTTCGCCCTCAATGACTGACATGACCATCTCATGCATCTTTGAATGATTTTGTTTTTTCCACTCCATGACCTGCGCCATCTGTGCATCACTGAGTTTCAGTTGCTGGGAGTTTTTACTAATGAAAGAGACATAGTTGGGTACAGGATTGGCATGCGCCATATGTTTCATGAACTGCCCTTTGCCCATGTTCCCGGCTTGTGCCACAGAGAGACTGAAAAACAGGGCGATGAGTAACAGAATGGTAATTTTTTTATTGACATCCTCACATAATCAAAACACAAACAGAGCTATCGCCTATCAACGCTATCGTTTATAAAACTCCTAGGCATTGTCATTTATCAATCGTCCGGTAAACCATCTCCCTACCACTGGACCGAGCTTTACTGGGTGTAGCCAATAGAGGCTGCTCAAGCTCTAGAGTAAATGCCGTCGGCTCAACTGACTTAACGATACCGCCGGTTGGGCGATGCCCCTGGGCCACCTCGCGGACCGGGCGGATTCTCCCAGTTGGTGCCAGGGCCGCCTCTGGGTCCTGGCGGGTTGTTGTCCCGGTCGTAACGATAGCGGGGATAGGAGCGTTTGTAATGCCAGTTGGATCCTGGACCACCGATCGGTCCGGGTGGGTTTGAGCGATAGGGGTAGCGGCGATCGGGAGAGGCACCCGGTCCACCTGCAGGTCCCGGGGGATTCTCCCAGTTGGTCCCTGGCCCGCCTACCGGACCAGGTGGATTATTATCCAGATCCTTGGCTGAAACCAAGCTGGCTGTAAGAAACAACACAACCACGATGGCGATCTCCCGGTAATTCCTGACCACTAAACACCCCCTTGTCCGTCAATCTTGTTATTTCCCTGTCAAAGCATAGACGATGGATTATCAAGCACAAGCGATCACTCCGGTACACCCTGCCACAACATCTCATAGCCCACTTCATAGGTATCGTCACAAAAATCGGCCAAGGCGGAGAACTTCTCCTTGAACAATCGATCCGCATGGGAACGCTCATGCTGGTCGAAAGATTGCCAGAAGGTTACGATCACAATATCGCCCATGTTCTGGTTGACCCGCTTGTTCTTATGGCTGTCATCTGAACCGACACTGCCCTCTTCCGAGACAAATCCGGCATTGCGGTAGACCTGACCACCAATGAATCCACCATTATCATCGCCATAGTTGTTCTTCACCACATTGCACATCTCCCCAAGCAGCAGTTCCACATCCTCAACGCTGACGCCTGACTTGAGATCAACCACATTGAACAACATGACACAACCGAAGGGAATTTCTATTGGATGAAACATCTGTACTCCTCTCTCTACGAATGCTCTGGAACAAGCAGCATAGGCGACTCTGCTTGGATAATTAACACTGCCATGAGTAAGTTAACTAAGTTTCACTTTGTTCAACTTGATTCTGCACATCCTCTGATGACCATTAACTGTAAATAGAGCGGGCCCCTTCTATACTACCGAAATATCCCAATTGGTTGTCACGGAGAAACTGATGGAGCCCAGATTAAATAGGCTGATCAAGTACGGCTCGAGAGGTGATGATGTGGTTCAGGTTCAGCAATCTCTGAATCGAGCCGTTTCGAGCAAACCCGAGTTGATCCCTGATGGTATCTTTGGCGCCAAATCGGCCGCCAGAGCGGAACAGTTCCAACGCAGCAATCAACTGACCGCTGACGGCATTGTCGGGCCGAAGACCTGGGCAAAGCTGCTTGCTTTCCTGCAAAACCTTGTTGACACACCACCAACCGACAAAGACAAGCATAAAGGGATTCGCCAACGAGTCCTGAATGAGGCGGGAAAACTCGTAGGTACAGTCGACTTCTCAAAACTGATTGGCGGTAGGCCGAAAGGTATCGATGTAGTCAAAACCATCTTTAAGGAAGCCGCGAATGTCACCCTGCAGGATGACAACTTCAAAGACCCTTTCACCAAGGTATGGAGCCCGCAGCCTTTTATCAGTGGCCAGAGAAAGAGCTGGTGCGGGATATTCTGTGTCTACTGTTATCGCAAGGCAGGTATAAGCACTGTCAGGTGGAACCTGAACATCGGCGCCCCGGTTGGTAACATCGGCTTGAACAGCTGGAGCACAGAGTTCGTCCAGGCGATCAAACTGGCTGACATTGGTGCGGTTGCCACCCGCCAGCACCATTTCCTCATCGAAAAGGTCGATCCGGGCAACCCGTTCACACCAAGGCTGAATACCATCGATGGTAATCTGTTAGCAGGAAGGATCCAGAGACGCAGCGGCTACCACCAGGTTGGCAAGGATAATTTCAACTATTACTCATTGAAGTAGCGATAGAGTCTGCGAAGCCAGAACAAAATAATAAAATCGATCCATTACAACCAGCCGCAACAGACTGGACAGCACCGTTTTAACAATCCATACACCAAATACGACAGGTGGGTTGAAAGCCCAATCATCCGCTCGGGTGATGATTACAACAGTGTCGAAATAATTTACAGAACCGTGGTAATTTTACCTTGCCACATGAGATCAAAACACGTAACCGATTGTTATTCCTAAACTAACAAATTTCTGGCATCAATCCTGCAATTATCACATCTGTATCAGGAGTTGATCCTGAAACACTTAGTTTAAAAGCGCTTATTCAACAACCATCCATAAGGATATATCGATGAAGAAATCACTCTTTTTTCTGGCCTGTTTAGTGATGCTTCTGCCCTTGAATAGTCAGGCAAATGTAATCAGAACCACGGGCTCCATCACTGATGGGGGACCTGGGTCTGTGTCTTATGTGCTATTCGATCAGGACGCCACAGCAAGAACCAGAATTGCGGTAAACTCAGAAGATTTCGATACTGAGATCTTTCTGTTTGAGAATGACGGAACATTGAACAGAAATGACCGGGTTGCGCATAACGACGACCGTAACTTTCCGGTCAATCTGAATTCCTTGATCAATCGAGTTTTACAGGCAGGAAGCTATATCGTAGCCATATCCGCTTACGACCTGACCCGCGGTGAAGCCGTCAGGGGCGTAAACAGAGGTAACGATCAATCCGGCTATGGTGACTACAGCATCAGAATCGCATCGAATGCCAATGTCAGATTCAGCAATGTGCCTGAACCTGCTACGCTTTCGTTGCTTGGCCTTGGTTTGGTAGGCATGGGTTTTGCCCGCCGCGCCAAACAAAGATCCTGAAAGCTGTGCCATTTGAGTAACACCAGGGGATTGATAGTCCCTTGGTGTTTTTTTATCCCTACTCCCTGAGCTTCGTTCATCAGCCAATCAATCACGCCATTCTCACAACCCTCTGTGAGACAGGCTCCCCGCCACAGATATGAAAGCCTGCTGATAACTCAACTGCTGATCCTCTGTTCGATACGCAGCATAGAGTTTGCGTTGCATACCCTGGCGCCCCAAGCGCAAACTCTTCAATGGTAAAGCGTGACATGCCCGTTCGATCAACCAGTCCGGAATCACCGTTACCCCTCGAGAAAGCGCTACCAGTTGCAGCATGATCTCAATCGATTCGATCTGCTTGTGCTGTTGTGGCCTGACGCCAGCAGGCCAGAGAAAACTGTTTAGCACATCGAGTCGTTCTTCAGCCACCGGGAAGGTAATCAATACTTCGCTCGCCAGCTGTTGCGGGCTGACCCAATCCTTTCCAGCCAGTGGATGGGTCTCATGTACCAGCAACATCAACTCATACTCAAACAGTGGCTGATAACTCAAACCTGGATGATCGACACGATCGGGGGTAATCAACATATCGATATGAAAGTTCAGTACACCCTCAAAACCGCTGAAACGGAATCGCTGAAAGATATCCACATCCACTTGCGGATTGGACTTCAGGTAGGCGGCCGTGACGCCGGTCAGCCACTCATAACAGGGATAACACTCCACCCCGAGACGTAAAACCCCCGTTTGACCATCCGCATAGGCCTTCAGGGTACGTTGACTCTGTTGCAAGATGGGCAGAACTTTTTCCGCCGTCTCCAACAACAGATTACCCGCTCGGGTCAGACGCAATCGGCGCCCCTCCTTCACCCAGATCTCAACACCCAACTTCTGTTCCAGATAACGTATCTGATGGGAGAGTGCCGATTGACTCAGACAGAGCGCATTGGCCGCCTTGGTCAGGGTACCGTGTTGCTGCAACGCGGCCACAATCCGCAGATGGGTAAGTTCGATCATCTATGTAAGTTTCTCATAGTTAATAATATAAAGATCATTATATCTTCATAATAAAAATACCTAAACTCCTGCCTTCAGATTCACAGCAAAAAGGTTACGGATCATGGTCACTACTCACAATCTCGGTCTGCCGCGCATTGGCGACAGACGCCAACTTAAGTTCAGCCTGGAGGCCTATTGGCGGGGTGATATCGATGCCCATCAACTGACAGCTGCCGCAGCGCAGATTCGGGCACAAAACCACCAGCACCAACAGATTCTTGATTGGACCTGTGTCGGGGACTTCTCCCTCTACGACCATGTTCTCGATACCAGCATCATGCTGGGACATCTGCCACGTCGTTTCGAACAGCAGCAACTCGACCCCCTGGACCGCTACTTCCAGATTGCCCGCGGACGTTCGACAGAGGCCAGCACACCACTGGCGGCGGCTGAAATGACCAAGTGGTTCGATACCAACTACCACTATCTGGTGCCTGAATTTGACCGAGAGACATGCTTCGAGCTGAACCCGGAGCAGCTGTTGAGGCAGATTGAAGAGTGTCCGTCGAAAAACATTAAACCGGTGATCATCGGCCCGGTCACCTATCTCTGGCTCGGCAAAAGTAAAGACGAAAGCAATCCCCTGGATCTACTGGAGCAGCTGCTGCCGGTCTATCAGCAACTGTTGCAACAGCTGGCTGATGTGGGAATTGAATGGCTGCAGATCGATGAGCCCATTCTGGTGACTGAACTGGATCAGAGTTGGCGCCACGCCTTGAGAAGCGCCTACTTCCGGCTACAGACGAAAGCCATAAAGCTGCTGCTGACCACCTACTTCGGCAGCCTGAAAGAGAATCTGCAACTGGCCTGCGAACTGCCGGTAGCCGGTCTGCACATCGATGCCACCAAGGCCAGAGATGAAATTGATCAGATCATCGACTGGCTGCCGCAGCATAAGAGACTCTCGCTTGGGGTAATCGACGGACGGAATATCTGGCGTTGCGACCTGAATGCGCTGCTGGACTGGTTGGAACC
>JAHRHW010000171.1 GCA_019100305.1 Candidatus Thiodiazotropha taylori
CGATCCATGACCTTGCGCGCAATCGGGGCGGCTACCGAGCCGCCGTGTCCACCGTTCTCAACCACCACCGCAATAGCAATTTTCGGACTCTCCACCGGGGCGAAGGCGACAAACAGCGCATGGTCACGCTTTCGCTTCGCCACAGTCTCTTCATCATACTCCTCATCCTGTTTGATACTAAACACCTGGGCGGTACCGGTTTTACCGGCAATCCGGTAGTTGCTCGTATAGATCGATCTGGCTGTTCCCCGCTGCCCCTCGACCACCTGGGTCATGGCGTCGATCACTTGATTCCAATGTTCCGGGTCGAGCTGATGGAGTACATCCTCGATCAACGGGCTATCCCTTTTCTCACCATCCGGACCTTCAATGGTCGCCACCACTCGTGGGCGGATCCGGTGGCCCCGATTGGCCAGGGTGGCGGTTGCTGAGGCTAGCTGCAGGGGAGTTGCCAGGAAATAGCCCTGGCCAATGCCGACGATCAGGGTCTCACCCGGGTACCAGGGTTCCCGGCGCTTACTCTGTTTCCACTCCCGGCTCGGCATCAGGCCGGATAGCTCCCCATCCAGGTCCACCCGGGAGGGTATGCCGAAACCGAAACCGGTCATAAATTCGTAAAGACGGTCTATACCTAATGTTCTGGCCAGTTCATAGTAGTAGACATCGCAGGACTCGATAATCCCTTTCGCCATATCGACTTTGCCGTGCCCCCACTTTTTCCAGTCCCTGTACTTATGGTCCTTGCCGGGCAGCTGGTAGTAGCCGGGGCAGTAGGTCTCCTGATAAAACCCCACCACGTCGTACTCCAGACCGGCAAGCCCGATGAAGGGCTTTACGGTCGATCCCGGTGGATATTGGCCGCGGATGGCCCGGTTGAAGAGGGGGTTGTCCGGAGAGTCCTCCAGCGCCCGGTAGTCTCTGCTGCTGATCCCTTCGACAAACAGATTGGGGTTGTAACCCGGCTTGCTTACCATGGTCAGGACGCCGCCGGTCTCCACGTCGATCGCCACCACCGCGCCATTGTATTCACCCAGCGCCTCCAGTGCGATGGATTGAAGCCTCATGTCGAGAAACAGTTGCAGATTGTTTCCCGGTTGCGGCGGTTTATTCTCCAATACCCTCAGCACCCGGCCTTTAGCATTTACCTCGACCTGCTGCAGACCCACATCCCCGTGCAGCAGGCTTTCGTAACTCTTCTCCACCCCATTCTTACCGATAAAATCGGTGCCACTGTAGTTTGAGGTATCGATGAGCTGCAGCTCTTTCTCATTGATTCGCCCCACGTAGCCGAGCAGATGGGCGGTCTGCAAGCCTTGCGGATAATCCCTGAGCAGGGTTGCTTTGACATCCACGCCGGGAAAGCGGTGGCGGTGGACCGCGATGCGGGCGACTTCGTCCTCCTGCAGGCGGACTCGGATCGGGATGCTGTCGAAACGTCGGCGCTGTTTGCGTAAGCGATGAAAGCGTTGGATGTCATCATCGGTAATGGAGATGATCTCGCCGATCTGCTCGATGGTCTCTGTCAGGTTTCTGGTCTTTTCCGGAATGATCATCAGACTGTATGCCGGCAGGTTCTGCGCCAGGATGGCGCCATTGCGATCGAAGATCAGTCCACGCGTGGGTGGCAGCGGTTCAAGCTTGACCCGGTTGTCCTGAGAGAGGGTGGTGAAGTGTTCGTGATTCTCCACCTGCAGGAAAAACAGTCGTCCGACCAGCACCACCAGGGCCAGGATCACCAGGGTGCCGGAGACGATGGCTCGTCCGAGGAAGAGCTGACTCTCGTGCAGATAGTCCTTGAGTGAGGATTGAGGCACCGGTGGCGTTCTCCAGGATCAGCTGACGTGAAAGCGGTGACTGATGTCCCGCAATATAATATAGATCCAGGGCCACAGCAGAGTGCTGACCACAGGGGTTACCCAGTACCAGAGGGATGGGGTCGGATAGTTGGCGGCGCCGGTGGACCAGAGTGCAAGCAGGCGCTCAACCAGCAACAGAATGAAAATGGTGAATACCTGCTGCCGCAAAGGGATGACCCGAACCCGCAGATGCAGTCTCAGCATCAGATAGGCCACCACTGAGAAACCGAGGGCGTGCTGGCCGAGCAGGGTGCCGGTCAGTACATCGAGCAGGAATCCGGTACTCCAGCCCACCCCGACGCCGATACGCTCCGGCATGGTCATGCACCAGTAGATCAGGATCAGCGCTACCCATTGGGGACGAAAGGTATTGGCCCATTCGGGCAGCGGCATGATGGTGAGAATGAACCCGACCAGCAGGCTGAGATAGATCACCGAGCTACGGTTCTGTGGCTGACTGATCACGGCTCCCCCGGAGACTCTGCCGTCTCTTCCTGATCGTCAGCGGATGCACGTTGC
Organism: Candidatus Thiodiazotropha taylori; assembly: GCA_019100305.1. Taxonomy (GTDB): domain Bacteria; phylum Pseudomonadota; class Gammaproteobacteria; order Chromatiales; family Chromatiaceae; genus Thiodiazotropha. Next base: position 2,376 of record JAHRHW010000171.1, read on the forward strand.
TGTTGTGATTCGATGGTGCTGTCAGGATCGAGGGTCCAGACCAGCAGAACTTCCCGAATGCGATCCAGGTGTGCGGTGGTCTGGGCGATCACCGAGGCGAATGGCTGACCGGGTTCGCGTTTTACTTCGATCACTTCCGCAACCGGATAACCCGGTGGGAAGCCGCCGCCGAGTCCGGAAGTGATCAACAGATCACCCACCTGGATATCTGCGTTGTTCGGCAGGTGAGGCAGCTCCAGCCGGTTGATCAGACCGGTGCCCAGCGCAATGGTCCGCAGGCCGTTACGATTGACCTGGATGGGCAGCGCATGTGTGGCATCCGTGATCAGTAATACGCTGGCATTGAACGGTGTGATGTGGGTGACCTGGCCGACCACCGCATGGGCATCGAGTACAGGCTGACCTTCGAAAAGACCGGAGTTTTTACCTTTATTGATCAACACCTGCTGGCGGAATGGGTCCTGCTCAACCGCAATGATTTCAGCGATCAAAACCCGATCCCCCACCTTGAATGAGGAGTCGAGCAGCCCTCTCAGGCGCATGTTTTCCGCTTCCAGGGCCTCAAACTTCTGTAGCCTGGCGCGTAGCTGCAGGTTCTCCTGATGCAGTCTCTCCCGCTGATCTTCCAGCTCGCTGCGGCTGACGATGGCGTCACTGGCGGATTCGCTCAGCAGCAGCGGCAGGCTGGCCAGGTACTGGACAGGGTAGAGCAGCACGGAGAGTGCGGATCTAAGCGATTCCAGATGGTTATAGCGATGGTCCAGCACCATCAATGAGATGGACATGAGGGCGGCCACCACCAGCCTTGTGGTGATCGAAGCGCCCTGTGTGAAGATCAGTTTAATGGCTGAATGACTCCGTAAAGTGTCTACTGCAATCGCTCAGACGTACAGGTCAGGGCACGTCTGAGCAGCTGAGGTGACATTAGTCAACCATGAAGAACTCACCACCCCGTTCGTCGATCAGCTCCAAAGCCCGTCCACCACCGCGGGCGACACAGGTCAGTGGATCTTCCGCCACAATCACCGGCAGGCCGGTCTCTTCCTGCAGCAGGCGGTCGATATCCTTGAGCAGGGCGCCACCACCGGTCAGTACAATGCCCCGTTCGGCGACATCGGCGCCGAGTTCGGGTGGTGTCTGCTCCAGCGCAGTCTTCACCGCCCCGACAATGCCGGACAGAGGTTCCTGCAGAGCCTCGAGAATTTCATTGCTGTTAAGCGTGAAACTGCGTGGAATACCTTCGGCAAGATTGCGTCCTTTGACGTCGATCTCTTTCACTTCGTTGCCGGGGTAGGCGGAACCGATTTCATGCTTCACCCGCTCAGCCGTGGCTTCACCGATCAGGGTGCCATAGTTACGCCTCACGTAGTTGACGATCGCATCGTCAAAGCGGTCGCCGCCGACTCTGACGGAGTTGGCGTAAACGATACCGTTCAATGAAATGATCGCCACTTCGGAAGTGCCGCCGCCAATGTCCAGGACCATCGATCCGCGGGCCTCATCAACCGGCAAGCCTGCGCCGATTGCCGCCGACATGGGCTCTTCGATCAGATAGACCTCACGGGCGCCCGCTCCTGCGGCTGACTCTTTGATGGCGCGCCTTTCAACCTGGGTGGATCCGCAGGGAACGCAGACCAGGACCCGGGGGCTGGGGCGGATGATGCGGGACTCATGTACCTTGTGGATGAAGTACTGAAGCATCTTCTCGGTAACCGTGAAATCGGCGATCACGCCCTCTTTCATGGGGCGTATGGCGGTAATATTGGCCGGGGTTCTGCCAAGCATCTTCTTGGCGTCTTCACCGACCGCCACCACTGACTTCGCACCGCCCGGTCCTCTGTCCTGGCGAATCGCAACAACGGAGGGTTCATTGAGCACAATACCCTGACCCCGGGCATAGATTAAGGTGTTGGCGGTACCCAGGTCGATGGAAAGGTCATTGGAAAATATGCCACGGATGCGTCTGAACAGCATGGATCTCTTTATCTTCTCGTGTCAGTGGTTGATAGGTGAGTTTATCCTGGGCTCGATCAAGGCAGCATGATTGGTAGTGCGCCCGACTCGAGGAACCTGGGTAAACCAAAAGACGGCTAATCTATCAATCGTACAGGAGATGAGCAAGAATGGGGATGGTGAATCCGGCAGAATTCACCTTTTTTAAGTCATAAACGGAGTATTCCATCGTTGCCATCGGGATAGCACCGGCCCAGGAAGGCGGAGATCCCCTCCCAGGCGCGGATTTGCTGGAATCAATCCTCTTCGATCTTGCTGGCGATCAACACACCGTTGCTGTAGTCACCCTCGACCTCAACCCTCTGTTCAGAGAACTCATACTCCAGGTTGGAGGTATCGACCAACACCCCGAACACCCGAATGGTGGTCTCATCGATGAACTCAGCCATGCCTTCAACTTCCGCGGTGTGGTTTTCCGGTGGCCGTTTGCGTTTCAACTTTGTGGCGATCAGTTGACCGTTGTCACTGAATATCTTGGCTTCCAGGTAGTCGGTGGATACCAGCTGTGCCAGGGTGAAACTGTCTTCATCCTCCAGATCGCTCTCCATGATGGTAGAGCTGGTGACCTGAATCGTTTGTCCCAGCAGGGTGACGGTTCCGCCAGAACTATCCACGTTGTCACTACCGAGGATTCCGGCGATTTCGCCCTTCTCTGACTGTTCTGCCTTGAGTTCGATCTCTTCGGCGATCAGGATTGTGCCGTCCATGACACCTTCAACCTCGGCGATACGGCCAACCGTCAGCTGACTGGTCTGGCCGCTGAACGGTGTATTAGAGGCATCCACGATCTGGCCGTTCAAGGCAAATTGGTCCTGGTTGTCGAGGGCGGTGGTAATACGCCCTTCGATCTCGACTTCATCCCCATCGTCAGCGATCTGATTGGTGCCATCCCCTTCAATTTCAATGGAATCAGCTTCGAACACACTACCGGCAAAGCTGTTGCCTTCAACCTCGACAAAGGTGCCTTCATCCGGGATGCTGAGTGTACCTGCCTCAATGGTCAGATTGCCGATCTGGAACTGGCTGCCGGAGATATTCATTACGACACCGGACACCTCCAGGCTATCTCCCGACCAACCCAGGGATTCCACTTCGATGCGGGTTGCCAGAATGTCCCCATTGCCATCGGTGAAACCGCTTACTTCGACGACGCTGTTAACAGGAAGATCCGCCAATGTGGTGGCGTCGAAGGGATTTTCATAAACCGTCTCGGCGTCGACGATAATCGTCTGGTTCATGATGGTGAGTCTATTGTTGGCAGCGATATCGTTACTGTCGACAACCCCTTCCAGCAGACTGTCATACTCAACACTCTCCGCCTCGCCGGTGGCGCTGGCCTGATCGCTGCTGCCGTTGATCACCACCACCATGCCGATGGCCAGGTCATCCTGGGTGCCGTCACTGTTGTTTACCGTGAAGCTGGCATTATCCGTCTCATATTCGATGCCGTTGACGAAGATGGAGCCAAACCCGGTTACTCTACCCTGGGTCACCCCGGTACCGCCGATGCCGCCATCGGCAACCTGGGAGCCGCCACCGCCGCCGCCACAGCTGTAGAGTGCGCTAATGCAAACCGCACAGACAATTGGCGAGATTAACCTGTTGAAGCTAGTCATTTCGCTGTAGATCCTTTTCGAAATAGTAGATACCTATGCCGGCCTGCTTACGTCCGGTTCCTTCGCTCTCCGAAGTGACATCCCGGTCGTGCCGAGAGAGGTATTTATCACACTCCAGAAGCAGTGCTTGAGACTTTTCCGCACTCAAGTTGCGAAACTCCGGCAGGGCCTCTGCCGGTAGATTGTCATAGGCTACTTTACGTTGGAAAAAAGGCGACTGGGAGCCAGTCTGTAGATTGTGGTCTATGGTGTCAATCAGCAGCTCCACATCGGTTCCCAGGATATGCAGTTTACCGGTCTCACCGGTCCGGGGAATATAGCCGTCACTGAGCAGCGTGATCTTTCCGGACTCATTTTTTGCGATGGTACCCACTCTCAGAAGTTCGTCATAAATCGCCCGGGGTGGTACGTCACCACTGTGTTCCCGCACCAGGTCACTGAAGCTGTTTTTACCCTTGTCGAACTCGAGGGCCGCGGGTTCACCCTTCTTATCGGTGAAGCGCTTGTCTCTCAGCCAGCCGGAGATAACCCTGGCAGCCCGGTTGTACTGATGGGCGATGGCGCTGTCGTCCGGGGTATCGATTTTCTGCAGTCGGCTGACCTCCTTGCGAGTCAGGCCGGTGATAACCGAGACGCGGGAGACGGTCTGTTTACGACCGGGAATGCCGAACTCTTTCGAGGCGACATCCATGAAGGTCCACTTGCTCAAATCGGCAAAGTCACCATAGGTGAAGCCATTCCGCAACATCAGCCTGACGAGCGGCCGCAGCAGTTTCAGGATAGAGGCGGTAAGTATTTTACGATTTTCGTCCATTTTGACGTCTCACTAACCCGATTTACGATCTATATCAGGCTTCACTCTAATCCCAAATAGCTCGAAAAGTCTTTGATATTTATCGATTCTGGTCATATTTCCCCAAATATCATCCGATGAAAGGCCGATACATTGATCTGGTCGATCATCCCCTGGTTGGGAAATTTATCCCAACTGGGTCTATTAGTAAATTATAGATGGTAATTCAAAGAGGTAAAACGGAATTACAATCACATAATTGACCATATTCTGATTCGACCAGGCTGGGTCGGATGGTTCTAATCATGATTTCCAGGCGATTAGGCCATGCTGGCAGCCTGTCCGCCATGTAACAGCCGTCCAGAGTATGGTAGATTCCCCAGTTTTTCTAACCAGGAATCAGCCGGATGTCATTAGATCGTTCCGATGTTGAAAAAATTGCTCATCTGGCGCGTTTGGCGCTGGATGAAAACCAGGTAGAAGGCTATGCGGCGGAGCTGAGCAATATCCTTGCTCTTGTCGAACAGCTCGAGGCGGCAGATACGGATAATATCGAGCCGATGGCTCACCCCCTGCATATGGCCCAGCGGCTGCGTGAGGATCAGGTTACCGAGCCGGATCGGCGTGATCAGAATCAGGCCGTCGCCCCGCTGGTCGAAAACGGTCTCTATCTGGTACCCAAGGTAATCGAGTAGTGTTAACTGATGCCAAGTCCCTAGCCCTATTCACAGTCAATGAAGTCTAACCATGCATAAAAAAACGATTGTTGAGCTGGCTGCCGGATTGAAGGCCGGTGAGTTCTCCAGTGTTGAGCTGACAGGCCATTTTCTCGAACGGATCGAGCGTCTGGATGGAAATATCAACGCCTTCATCACCACCACAGCGGAACAGGCTCTGGCTGAAGCGGCAGCGGCTGATGAGAAGCTGAAAGCCGGTGACGCGGGGCCGCTGACCGGTATTCCCATCGTACAGAAGGACATATTCTGTACCCAGGGTGTCAAGACAAGCTGCGGATCCAGGATGTTGGATAATTTTATCTCGCCCTATGACGCCACGGTGGTGACAAAACTGAAACAGGCGGGTGTCGTCACACTGGGTAAGGCGAATATGGATGAGTTCGCGATGGGTTCATCCAACGAGACCAGTTTCTACGGCAATGTGCACAATCCCTGGGATAGTGAGCGGGTGCCAGGCGGCTCATCCGGTGGCTCGGCAGCCGCTGTGGCTGCGCGCATGGCAGCGGCGGCAACCGGTACCGATACCGGTGGTTCAATTCGTCAGCCAGCTGCCCTCTGTGGTATTACCGGACTGAAGCCGACCTACGGGCGCATCTCCCGGTTTGGCATGATTGCGTTTGCATCGAGTCTCGATCAGGCCGGCCCGATGACCGCCAGTGCGGAAGATGCCACCCTGATGTTACAGGCGATGGCCGGGTTTGATCCACGTGACTCCACCAGTGCGGATCATCCGGTCCCCGACTATTCTGTCACTCTGAACGACTCCCTGGCCGGATTGAAAATTGGTCTGCCGAAGGAGTACTTCGAAGAGGGGCTGGATGAAGGTGTCAGAAGTTCCATTGAAGCGGCGTTGGAGGTCTATAAGGGATTGGGCGCCGAGGTGTTAGAGATCAGCCTGCCCAACAGTGCGATGGCGGTGCCAACCTATTATGTGGTCGCTCCGGCTGAGTGTTCATCCAATTTGTCCCGCTTCGATGGCGCCCGGTTTGGTTACCGGTGTGAGAATCCGAAGGATCTTGAGGATCTATACAAACGTTCACGGGGCGAAGGTTTCGGCGCTGAGGTGAAGCGGCGCATCATGATCGGTACCTACGCGCTCTCCGCAGGCTACTATGATGCCTACTATCTGAAAGCGCAGAAGACCCGTCACCTGATTTCGGACGATTTCAAGCAGGCCTTTGAACAGGTCGATGTGATCATGGGGCCGGCGACCCCCGCGCCCGCATTCAAGCTGGGTGAGAAGACCGATGATCC
>JAHRHW010000172.1 GCA_019100305.1 Candidatus Thiodiazotropha taylori
TGGCCTCACTCTGCGGTGTCCACGTACGCCAGGTTCTTGCCTGGTTGAGAACTCTGCCTGTAGACAGCGATCTGCCCTGGTATCGATTGATTACGGGTCAACGGAAAATCGCAGATTATCCCGGTAATCAAAGACAGTATCGGTTACTCTCGGACGAGGGTCTGATTCCTGATGTCAAAGGTAAGTATTCAACCGCCTGCCGATGGCCGGATCAGTCTGATTGATGCTTCCAGCTTAACGACGTGATTCTTTACCGGAGAGTGATTCGAACCCGGCTTCCGACAGCTGCTCTGGAAAATCCACATCCAGCAGAATTCCGGGATCATCCACTGGCAGAAGCTCCAGGTCGTTAGGGTACTCGATGAGCACCTGTCTGGCGCCACGATCTCCGCTCAACTCAACCAGCCGCTCTCCCCAACGGCTTGCAAAACCAACCGGATGTCCCCGCTCACCCTTATACACCGGGGCAACCATGGAAGCCCCCTGTGCCAACCGCTCAGCCACTTTTACAATGGTTTGTGGTTTTATCCAGGGCATATCACCCAGCGCAACCAGCCAGCCTCCTCCTGCATCGAGCGAAGCAGTGACTGCCACGGCCAGACTCTCACCCATGCCAGACTCCGGCTGCTGATTCTCCACCACCCGATAACCCAACTCAGACAGGGCTGCCGACAACTCGATATCATCCGGTCGAACAACCGCTACTCCCCGGGATACCGCAGTCAACAGATGCCGCGCGGCCATCACCCCCATCGGCTCACCGCCTGCCAAGGGTTGCAACAACTTATTGGCACCGAAGCGGCTGCTGCTGCCGGCTGCCAGTAGAACGCCTATCGGAGGTGACATGCTTAAACTCCAGCCATGCTGCCCGCACCAACACGATTGCGCACAGCGGTGATCTGCGCCATGATCGAGAGGGCGATCTCAGCAGGACGCTTGCTACCGATTGGCAGGCCAGCCGGTGCGTGAATCCGGGCAATCTGGTCGGCAGCGTGACCGATCTCTGTCAGCCGCGCTCGGCGTTTTTCCGCGCTGCGCCGGGAACCCAGTGCACCGATATAGAACAGAGCCCGCTCCAGTGCGGCAGTCAGTCCCAGATCGTCCTGCCGGGGGTCGTGGGCCAGAGTGACTACGGCGGTTCGGGCGACATCTTTCAATCTGCACACTTCGTCATCCGGCATCCGTTTTGAATAGTGAACACCCACTAGCGGATTTTCATCAATGAACTCCGAGCGCGGATCGCAGATTATCACCCGGTAATCGAGACTGATCGCCATTCGGGCTAGATGACGGGCGATCTGACCATTCCCGATCAACAACAGCTGCCACGCTGGGCCGAACACCTTGGTTACCGATTCATGGGTCACGTCGAACTCGACACCGGCCCCGCCGGTCTTCAGAGTGACCTTGCCGCTCTCCAGTGCCACCCGGCGAGCGGTCAGCTGGCCATCCTGCAAAAAATCCAGCAGGGGTCTCAGAGCGTCGGCCGAGTTAAGTAATTCGACCATCAGCTCAAGGCGACCGCCGCAGGGCAGACCCAGTCGCTCCACCTGAGCTTTTTCAACCCCGAAATCGACCAGTGACGGGCGCTCTCCCCCCAGCTCTCCTCTACGGTGGCTCGCTACCAGGCTCTCCTCCACACAACCACCGGATACCGAGCCAACGGTGTGACCGGACGCATGGATCGCCAGCAGGGAGCCTGGCGGTCTTGGTGATGAACCCCAGGTTTCCAGCACCGTGACCAGCGCCACCCTTACCCCGTCAGCCAACCAACCGGAGGCTGTACGAATCACCTCCAGGTCGTCGGAGACCAGACCGGATGTATCAGGGTATCCCATCAGCCCAGCCGTAGCGGCAGCTGACGCAGTCGCTTCCCGGTTGCCGCAAAGACCGCATTTGCCACTGCCGGGGCAATCACCGGTGTTGCCGGCTCACCGACTCCTGTGGGGGCTTCAGCGGAAGCCACAATATGCACTTCAACCTCCGGCATCTGATCGATTCGCAATATCCGATAGTCAGTGAAATTGGACTGTTCGACCCGACCCTCCCTGAAGGTCAGCTCACTCAGCAGGGTCGCAGACAGACCAAACCCCATGCCTCCCTCCATCTGAGCCACAATCACATCCGGGTTGACCGCCACACCGCAATCCACTGCAATCACCACCCGATCCACACTGATCACACTACGACGCACCGAAACCTCGGCCACCTGGGCTACATAGGAGTTGAACGACTCATGCACGGCGATCCCCTGCCCCCGATTGCGTCCCATGGGTTCACCCCAACCGGCCTTTTCGGCAACCAGATTCAGCACACCAAGATGGCGCGGATGGTTACGCAGCAGTTTGCGTCGATAGGCCAGCGGATCCTGCCCCGCCTTGACCGCCAATTCATCGATGAAACACTCCACCGCAAAAGCAGTGTGGGTGGAACCAACAGAACGCCACCAGAGGACCGGCACAGGCAGTTCAGGCGAGTGCAGATCAACCTGGACATGTTTGATCTCATAGGGAAGATTCGCCGCCCCCTCCACCGAGGTCATATCGACACCGTCCTTAACCATGACCGACTCGAATGGCGTGCCTTTGAGGATCGACTGACCCACGATACGCTGATCCCAGACATGGGGCTCACCCTGATCATTCAGGGCAGCGCGCATTCGGTGCAGATAGAGCGGACGGTAGTAACCCGCATGAGTATCATCCTCCCGGGTCCAGACCATTTTCAGCGGGGTGCCCGGTTTCAGCGCTTTTGCAATATGCACGGTCTCCAGCAGATAGTCCGCTGCCGGATTGGCCCGACGACCGAAAGAGCCTCCGGCATAGAGCATGTGGATATGCACCTGGTGTGGCTCGAGGCCCAACAGACCGGCAATCTGATACTGATCACTGGTCTGCATCTGCTCCCCATTCCACACCTCGCATCCCGCTTCGTCGATGCGCACCACGCAATTCATAGGCTCCATCGCGGAGTGAGAGAGAAAAGGCACGCTGTACTCCGCCTCGATGGCGTCATCAGTCGATGCCAACGCAGTTGCACCATCCCCCTCCGTTCGGGCTACCAGTCCCGGCTTCTCCGCAAGCTGCCGGTAGTCGTCCAGAATCTGTGCAGAACTCTTGCTAAACGCCTTCGACTCATCCCAGCTTACAGAGAGCGCGTCCCTGCCCAGTTTTGCCTGCCAGAAATCGTCAGCAACCACCGCCACCCCGGATGGAATCTGGATCACCTCTCTCACGCCCTTCACCGCCAGAGCGCCCTTAGTGTCGATTTTCGATACCGTGGCGCCAAGCCGGGGGGGATGTAACACCACCGCAGTCAGCATGCCGGGCAGCTTCACATCCTGGGTAAAGATAGCCTGGCCATTGATCTTCTCCGGGCTGTCCTTGCGGGGAATACGCTGACCGATCAAGCTGAACGATTTGGGGTCTTTAAGTGTCACCGACTCGGGGACAGGCTGCTCAGCCGCCCGCTCCGCCAATTCACCGAAGCCGGCTTTTCGACCACTCGGTGCATGGCTGACCACCCCGGACTTGACTTTGATCTCCCCCGCCTCTACCTGCCACTGTTTGGCAGCGGCCTGAACCAGCATCTGTCTGGCGGCCGCCCCGGCCTTTCTCATCTGTTTCCAGGAGTTGGCAATGGCGGTGCTGCCACCGGTACCCTGGGCCTTGCCCCAGAAAAGATTGTTATAGCGTCCGGCATCTGCAGGTGCGCCTTCCACTCTGACCTTCTCCCAGTCGGCATCCAGCTCTTCCGCCACCAGAGTTGCCATACCGGTATAGGTACCCTGCCCCATCTCAAGATGCTTGGAGATGACAGTGACGATGCCATCCCCATCGATACGCAGAAAGGCGTTGGGTGAGAAATCCCCCGCGGTCTCAGGCGCCTGCCCGGCAATCCCCGGCCCGGCTTGCCGCTGTTCGGCCGCCACCGTGGGGATAATGCCCAGAGTCAAACCGGCCAGAGATACCGCACTCCCGGCGACAAAACGACGACGACTGAGATTGACGATTTGATCGGTTTTCATGACTGCACCCCGTTCAGCTTATCCGCAGCCACTTTGATTGCCTGACGAATCCGTGCATAGGTTGCACAGCGACACAGGTTACCCTGCATGGCCTGATCAATATCGGCATCGGTCGGTTTACGGTTTCTCTGCAGCAGCGAGGCAGCAGACATGATCTGTCCCGACTGACAGTAACCGCACTGCACCACCTCCAGCTCTCTCCAAGCCGCCTGTACCGCCTGACCGGCCGGACTGGAGAGCCCTTCGATGGTGGTAACCTCCTTGCCCACCGCGTCGGATACCGGTGTAATACAGGCGCGCACCGGCGCCCCATCAAGATAGACCGTACAGCTGCCACACTGGGCAATGCCGCAACTGTATTTGGTGCCTGTCAGGCCGACATGATCCCGGATCGCCCAGAGCAGCGGGGTCTGAGGATCAAGATCGAGAGCGTGAGGCTTTCCGTTAATCGACAGATTCAACACATCAACCTCCTCGTGGTAGTGCCAGCTGTTGATCGCAATCAGGCATGGCACACTAACGATATTTAATATTTTTTGTGAGTACCCTGACAAATCCGTTATCGCGGCATGAGCCGCAATGCTGATAAAGAGAATTAATCAAAGATTCTTATTTCAAAGGTACAGAGTACCGCAGTTTTGAAAACCATAATCCTTTCAAGTTCCCAAGCCACATAAATACCATCCTGTTCCGCAATGATAGCCGATTCAGCATCAATTTGAGGCACTGATATCGCTTTTTATTGGTTTAACAAACACACATTTCTTAACGTAATCGAATTGCTACGATGGGTTATACGTCGGATGACGATTTCAAGACAAAAGAACCATCAACGGCATTATACATGGGAGGTGCAGAGTGGGGTTTGCCTTGGGGTCTTCAGCTAACCCATCCGTATACCCCATTCTGCACTGGGGCAGCATGGCCGACTTCTGACACTTTGCGGTTGGTTCTCCTAAAGAGAGGCTTGCGATTATTGTCATGTCGAATAATGAAATGGCATTCAAAATTATGAATGAGATCATGTCATTGGCGATCGGTGGCAGTTATCCCGCTTATGACTGGTTCTGAAACGATCCAACAGCAACAACCTATAGCGATTCAATCGCAGTCATCTCATTAAGCAAAGCTCTCTCATCTGGCAGCACCATTGCCTATCAATCACTAGCCCAGTTGTTCTGAATGTGAACAAATCATCTGCCTGATTGGTAATTTTCCACAGCCTATGCAGCTCTGGTTTCTGTAGCTTAACACCCAGTTCGATCAGGGATCGTTCTTCAAGGGAGCATCCAGGCAGTTAATGGATCATCCAGTTCTTTCTTACACGATTTAATTAAAGGATCATACACATGGATATAGTAAAAAAATCCAATAAAGCGGTAACGATCGCATTATGCTGTTCAGCCATTGGCCTGCAGGGACATGCATTCGCCAAGGATCTACCGGTCTATCACGCAATCGATCATGGCCTGTCGGGAAACCAAGCCTACCAACTGTCGAAGTTACTTGATACCAATCCAGATGACATCGATTTCGAAACAGTACAACGAACCGGCGAACTCAGCTACATCGATTTAAAGAGTCACCAGCACATTCCAACCCGGATTGCCGGTCTGGGTGAGGCAGACGAAGAGAAGCGTTCAACCACCATTGAGCAGATCGACTTTGATGCCCTCTCAATGATCCAACCGGTTGAAGAGGATGTGGTTCTGCATCAGTTGGAGGGGGCATTGGATGAGATTGGCCTGTTGCCACAGGTCTACAAACCGATACTGCGTCACACTCAGTTCGAGGCGGTGGACGTCGATGGCAATACCCTGGCCGATCAGATGATCGATACCAAGGTGGACCTGCAACTCTACGCCGGCGATACGCCACTGATCGGACCTGGCGCGAAGATCTCCGCCACCGTTGGCAGTGAAGGCACCACCACCAGACTCCACTTTGCCAACCGCACACTGGAACAGGGTGAGTCGGTACCCGTCATCGATCACACGGCAGCCAGACTGCAGTGCCAAGAGAAACTTCTGAGCGGGGCACAGCGTAAGGCCTTTGAAAAGCTCAATATCACCACACAACTTGTCTACTACGCACCCAGCCTGGACATGACCTCGGTGAAGACCATCCAACCCCACTATGATTGCGGTGGAACGGCAGTCGTGGATGGTGAGATCGTCAATCTTCTGCATCAACTGATCCCCGCAATAGACAGTAGTGAATATGTCCCGGAAGTGACCCTCGACAGTTGGTTTGACGGCAAGACCGTCAATGCAAGAGTCGATATCAATGGCGGAATGCCACCCTACCAGATCGACTGGAGCGCCACTCGCGCAAAGCTTCAGGATAGGAGCGGTTCAACGATCTCTTTTTATCCCCAGCAGCGTGACGGGATCAGCGAAGAGAACGTCAGCGTCACGGTAACCGATGCCAATGGTATTCAACGTGTGGTCACTGCCAACCTGCCTGCCAGTCTGATCTCACAACATGATGAGTCTGCAATCAGTCGTTTCTTCACCAATGCCGTTACCGCCATGCTCGAGACATTAATCCCTGCGGTGGAGGCGATTGGTGGCATTACCGATTACGGTACTGAGAATGCGGTTACCAATGAGTTTGGCGACCTTGAACAGGGCTTTATCGATCGCATGCAGAGTGCCGGTGTCACCGAGCGTTTCAGCTGGTCAGGAACCCTGGCCTGGGAGCAGGACTTCAAAGCCAGTCAGGACAGCAACTGGATCGACAATACCGATATGACCTTCTATGTCGGCCATGGCTATGGGGGAGGATTCACCTTCGAAGACAACAGCCATGATGACGGCACCCTGGATCATGACGACGCCACCGATGATTGGGGTGACAAGGATCTTGAGTGGCTGGCGCTGCTCTCCTGTCAGGTACTCAAGGATGACTGGAGTGGCATGTCCCGCTTCGACCGCTGGAAGCAGGAGTTCGACGGTCTCCATCTGCTGCTCGGCTTCCATACCAATGCCTACGCCTGGAACAGCTTCTCCGGTGAGTTTGCGGACAACATGCTGAAAAGCAGCCCGATGACTGTGAAAACCGCCTGGTTCGAGGCAACCGACACCAATCAGCCATCCGGTGTGGTTCCGGTGGTCATGGGCGTGCTGGGCAACAATGGCATGTCGAATATGAACGACTACTTCTGGGGCAAGGGATCCGTCGGACCGGATATCCGGGATGGGGACATCATCGGCTACTGGAGCATTAAAATCCTGTAAGACAATTTAGGATCATTTGGCAAAAGCGAACCCGATTCAGTCAGCTGAATCGGGTTTTTTCATGAGCTATGATTAAGGCCCATGTAGCGAAACAGTTAAAATTTCTAGTTACCATTCGCGTTCATTGGCGGACCATAAACAGTACCAAGCAGGATTCCGCATCCGCTTCTTGGTATAAACTCCCAACATGAGTGAACGCCTGATCATGCATATCGATCTGGATGCCTTCTTCGCCTCGATTGAGCAACGGGACCATCCGGAGTACCAGGGCCGCCCCCTGGTGGTTGGTGCAAAACCCGGCAGACGGGGGGTGGTGGCAACCTGCTCTTACGAAGCCAGACGGTACGGTGTACGTTCGGCTATGCCGATCAGCGAGGCAGCCAAACGCCTACCGCCAGAAGCAGTCTACCTGCGTCCCGACATCAACCGTTATGGAGAGGTTTCGCAACAGATCATGACGGCCCTGCAAAGCCTATCGCCGGTGGTGGAGAAGGTCTCTGTGGATGAGGCCTATCTCGATATCACTGGCATGGAACGCCTGATCGGTGGCCCTGCATCGATCGGCCAGCAGGCAAAACAGCTGATCCACGATCAGGTTGGCTTGACCGCTTCGGTGGGAATCGGGCCAAACCGTCTGATTGCAAAACTCGCTTCGGACTATCAGAAACCGGATGGCCTGACGGTGGTTTCTGCAGATCAGATCGAGGCGTTTCTCAACCCCCTGCCACTGACGGTACTGCGGGGTCTCGGCAGCAAAAGCGCACCCATCCTGCAACGTCTGGGACTGCGCACGGTTGCCGATGTACGTCGACTCTCCCTGCTGGAACTGCGCCGCCACTTAGGCAATCTTGCAGGCACCAATATCTATCAGCAGGCCCAGGGCATCGCCTCAAACCGGGTCGATGATCAGTCGGCACGCAAGTCGATCTCCAAGGAGACGACCTTTGACCAGGACATCACCGACCCGGCGATCCTGCGGGAGAGTCTCCACTGGTCCGCCCAGGAGGTGGGATATGTAGCCCGCCAGGAGCAACGCAAGGGCAGTCTGGTGACCCTGAAAATCCGCTTTCGCGGATTCGATACCCACACCCGTAGCCGTAGCTTGACCACCCCGACGTCAGCGGATCAGGAGATATTCAATAACGCCTGGGAACTCTACCGGAATGAATCCTGGGATAATCAGCCGGTACGCCTGATCGGTCTTGGTATCAGTGGCTGGGATGGCGCCAACAATGAACTGGAGAGACAGCCGGATCTGTTTGGTGATCCGACGCCGGTTACCGATGCGAGGCAGGATCGGCTCTATCAAACCCTGGATGAAGTGAGCGGTAAATTCGGTAAACACGCCATTCGCCTGGGCAGTAGGCGAGTCGATCCCAAATCCGATTCAGGATCAGAGTAAAAAGCCAGCAAGTAAGCTATTTGGTAAGCGGATTCAGCATAAAATCGAGTTGCGTCGATAGCTTACCGGTG
>JAHRHW010000173.1 GCA_019100305.1 Candidatus Thiodiazotropha taylori
GCCGATAAGCATTTTGAACGACTGGTAGTGTTTGGTGACAGTCTCTCCGATCCGGGGAATGCCTTCCATCTGACCGGTAACGCCCTGAAACCTCCATACAGCACACTCGATCAGTTTCTGCTGCCGGATGCACCCTATGCCAGGGGTGGAAACCACTTCAGTAATGGCAAAACCTGGGTGGAGCGGTTTGCCGAAAAACTCGACCTGGAGGAGAGCGCTGGGCCCGCCTTCAAAGGGGAGAACAAGGATGAGTTGAAGATGACCAACTATGCGGTTGGTGGTGCCCGAGCCAGGGATGTTGCACAGCATGTCAACCTGGCAAGTCAGCTGGCTATGTTCCAGGCGGATGGCCAGGGACAGGTTACCGACAGCGCACTCTATGTACTGGCGCTTGGCGGCAACGATGTGCGGGATGCGGTGTCGGCACTGGTACAGGATAGTAGCGGGCTGCTGAGTGCTGAGATTATCGCAAATGCACTGAGTGCAATCTCGGATGCGGTGATCGCTCTCTACAGTGGGGGGGCTACGACCCTGATGGTTGCCAACGTACCCGATCTCTCAATCACGCCTGCAGTCAAAAGACTGGACGCCCTACTGCCCGGGGCAACCATGAGTGCTGCGATACTCTCCGCCAAATTCAACAGTGAGTTGGCCGGCCTGCTCGATGTGCTGGAACAGAGCTCCCCAGGCTTGAAAATCATCCGCATCGACTTTGCCGGCAACACCCGACGGATCGCAGACGACCCTGACGCGTTTAAAATATCCAATGTTGAAGAGGCCTGTGTGATGCCGGATCAGCAGCCCTCGAGCTGTAAAAAACCCAATCGGTATCTGTTTTGGGATGGGATACATCCAACCGCAAAAGTGCATCGGATCATTGGAAGAATGGTCTTTAAAAACTATCAGTCATTCATGCGGGAGTCTGAGGTGCATTGTCATCCAGGCAGAAAAAACAGGGATGCGGCCTGCCGGTCCGTGCTTTGGTTATAGTTTGACATTACGCTGGATGTGGCACACTCTGATGACAGACAGGGATCAATCAGTTGCCATCAGATAAAAGAACAAACCATGTCCATCCCACTGATACGAAAGACCAAGATAGTCGCAACCATCGGGCCGGCCTCGGATCGTGTGGAGACCCTCGAGGCGATGATTCGCGCCGGTATGAGCGTGGCGAGACTGAATCTGTCACACGGCAGTTATCAGGAACATAAACAACGCATCGCACGAATCCGGCAGGCGTCGGAAAATCTGCAGATCCCGATCGCCATCATGATCGATACCCGGGGTGTCGAGATCCGCACAGGACCACTCCAGCAGGGCAGTGTCGCGTTGCACTCAGGTGGCCGTTTTTCACTCTATACAGATGATCGTATCGGCGATGAGCAAGGGGTATCGGTAACCTACCATCGACTCAGCCAGGAGGTGGGAGCCGGTGATGTGATCCTGCTCGATGATGGCGCCATGGAGCTGACCGTCGACGAGGTGGTGGGTGATGAGATCCGTTGCAGCGTGGTGCTGGGCGGCGTATTGAAGGAGAACAAAGGGGTCAATCTGCCCAATACCCAGTTGTCGATGACCGCAGTCGAGACCGCTCAGCGTGACGATATTCTGCAGGAGCTCGCTTTCGCCGCTGAGAATGAAGTGGACTACATTGCCGCGTCCTTCATTCAACAGGCAGTGGAAATTGAACGCATGAGAGAGATCCTGGCTGAACGGCAGAGTAAGATCCCGATCATTGCCAAGATCGAGAACCGCGCCGGTATTGAGAACCTGGAATCGATTGTCAGTGCCGCTGACGGCATCATGGTGGCCCGGGGGGATATGGGCGTGGAGCTGCCGCTGGCGGATGTGCCCAGTATGCAGAAGAAGATCATCCGCATCACTGTCAGTAACGGCAAGCCGGTGATTACCGCCACTCAGATGCTGGCCTCGATGGAGCAGAATCCCAAACCGACCCGGGCTGAGGCGAGTGATGTGGCAAATGCCATTCTGGACGGCTCTTCCGCACTGATGCTCTCCGGTGAGACCGCCATGGGAGACTACCCGGTTGAATCGGTCAGCACCATGGAACGACTGGCGGTGCGCACTGAGGCTTCGCTGCGTGAATACGGCTATCTGCAACACATACTGCCCCATGCCTCGAATGTGGTCACGGAAGCGGTCAGCCGTTCCGCCGTCACCATGGCTGATCAGCTGCATGCCGCTGCGATCATCAGCCTCACCGAGAGTGGTTTTACTTCGCGCCTGATCTCCAAACATCGTCCGGAGTGTCCGATCCTGGCGGTAACCCACTCACCACGGGTTACCCGGCGTTTGTGCATGAACTGGGGGGTGATACCGATGCTCGATGCCGCAGAGCATAACGATGAGGCGAAGGTGGACTACTGCATCGAGCAGGCGAAACATCGCGGTCTGCTGACAGTTGGTGATGTGGTGATTGCAACCAGTGGCTCTACCCAGGCGACCGGTGGCACCAATCTGATCAAGGTGATGTCGGTAGACTGAAGGCAGATCCTCCTCCCTGAGAATCTGCCTGGCGGGCCAGTTAAGTTGACTTACTACAGGCCTTTACAGTTGGCGTAGAAGGTTACGGTTGCCGGCCAGTCGGAGAAGATACCCTTGATACCCACATCCTGGGCCAACACATCCAGCAATACCAGCATATCGCCATCGTTATCAGTGACATCAGTGATGCTCTGGTAGTACCAGCCGCCACCACTCGCCAGCAGTCCGGAACGCTCCAGTGTCCAGGTGATCAGATCGATGTCATGGGCTCTTGCGGCAATCGCATATTCGGAAGGTACGATCTCGCCGTTTTCAGCGGTAACCAGGGCCCACATGGCAGGTGCCAGATAGTTCACACCCTGCTCCGCAAGGTAGGACATCATATCAATAGTCTGCTTGGCCTGGTCCGGATTATTGCTGCCATCCAGATAGACGGCCTGTTTGCCGAAGCGCGGTTCGTGGTTGATCCAGTAGAGTACATCGTCCAGGTTGAATGACTGGGCAAACACATGCTTGGGTTTGACACCAGCCGCTTTGTACTCATCAATCATCTGCTGAGCATAGTCCTGCTGGGTGTAGTCGCCTTCGAACGGCATCTCGACGCTGGGAGACTTCAGTTCAGGGGTCATCTTGGCGCCAAGTTGTTTGAACAGCTCGATGCTTTCGGCGTGGGTCATCAGGGTACCGTTACCTGTGTAGAGGTCAGTACGCCAGCTTGGCGTGGCATCCAGATACTCTTCAACGGTCGTTGCAGCCCGGTCAGCCGCATCCATCTTGCCCTTCAGGGTTCTGAACTCTTCCAGAGTAATGTCACTGGTGCAGCAGCGAGCTGAGGCTGGAGTGATCACCTCACCGGTGGTTGGGTCGATCTCAGCTGGAACAAAGGGCTGGGAACATTTTGCTGCCAGCGGGGTTGCCAGGATGTTGGTAGTTGTGTGCAGATCGCACTGTGAATGACGGCAGACCAGTTCACGATCCTTGGTGAAGGTGACGTCACACTCGAGAATACCGGCACCCATGCGCGCTGCGGCAACATAGGATTCGACGGTATGTTCCGGAAACTGCATCGCTGCGCCCCGGTGGCCAATCGAGAAGTCGCTCTTTTTAAACTTCTTCTTTTTACTGCAGGCCTGCAGTTCCTGTTTCAGTTCACCCTCGTCCATATCGTCGACCAGGTAGAAAGGGCGGGGTCCGAGTTGAGTGCTCAGACGAACCCGCTCAAACTCGCGCTCGTCATCCTCTCGATTCTCTCTGTTACCGGCAAAACAACTGCTCACCACAAGGGTGGTTGTCGTGATGATTACCAGTGTCTGTAGCATCTTTTTCAATCGCATACTCGATTCCTCAATTTATTATGGTGCTTGATGTGGATTCCATGAATACCGGCAGTCACCATAAAAGGGCTTTATTTCCTGCTGATGCCGAAGCTATGACACTTTTGAGAACAAAACGGTGTTGAGCTGTAGAGGCTTAGGATTCGAGCAAGTTGAAGGGATGCAGGGTGAGATTGAAAGCGGTCTGGTAGATCTCCCGACACAGTGTTGTGTCGGGAGTTGCAGGGATCAGCTCATGTTATCAGCAACGAAATCCCAGTTGACCACCTTCCAGAAGGCTTCAAGATAGGCAGGACGGGCATTGCGATAGTCGATGTAGTAGGCGTGTTCCCAGACATCGGCTGTCAGCAGGGCCTTTTTACCGGAGGTCATCGGGCATCCGGCGTTGGAGGTATTGAAGATCTCCAGACTGCCGTCGGCATTCTGTACCAGCCAGGTCCAGCCGGAACCGAAGTTGGTGGCGCCGGAGGTGGCGAACTGTTTCTTGAACTCGTCGAATGAACCGAATGTGTTGTTGATGGCATCGGCCAGGGCACCACTGGGGGCATTGTCGTCGCTCGGGCTGCGCAGACAGTTCCAGTAGAAAGTGTGGTTCCAGATCTGGGCCGCGTTGTTGAATACGCCCGCGGATGATTTCATGATGATATCTTCCAGGGAAGCGTTTTCGAATTCGGTCCCCGGTATCAGGTTGTTCAGATTGGTCACATAGGTGTTGTGGTGCTTGCCGTGGTGGAACTCCAGGGTCTCTTTGGAGATCACCGGCTCCAGGGCATCAATTGCATAGGGCAGGGCAGGTAGTTCATGTGCCATGAGTTAATACTCCTTTGTTGTCGCGTTATTGAATTCTTGACCTCCCCATGAGCTCAGGGAGGGAATAAAAACCTAGTAGAATGGTCAGCTATTCTATCCGTGCCATGGCGGGGATGCAACTGGGTAGGATGTGAGGGAAAATAGTAACCGGGCGGCGCTACACTCGCCGGGTTAATATTAGCATCTCTGGTTGACTGATTGATGACGATTTTGAAATGGATCCGATTGAACTGAGTATATTTTCATCCCGGCTCGAAGCGGTATGCGATGAGATGGGTGCGGTGCTGCGCAATGCCGCTTTTTCTCCCAATATCCGCGATCGGTTGGATTTCTCCTGTGCCGTGTTCGACGCGGCCGGTGAACTCTCTGCCCAGGCGGCCCATATCCCGGTCCATCTCGGCAGTATGGCCTATGCAATGGCGGATATTGTCGCTCAAATCGAGTGGCAGGAGGGGGATATGGTGGTACTCAATGATCCTTTCATGGGGGGAACCCATCTGCCGGATGTGACGCTGATATCGCCGCTCTTTTGCGATGGCCTGTTAAGTGCCTTTGTGGTCAATCGGGCTCACCATGCGGATATCGGTGCTGATTCACCAGGCTCAATGCCGGTCTCGGATCATCTGCACCAGGAAGGGCGGGTCATACCACCTGGCAAGTTGATTGAGGCGGGACGACTGGATGAGGCCTTCCTGGCGGAACTCACGACTGAGAATCGCAATCCGGTGGAGTCGAGAGGAGACTTCGCCGCCCAGATCAGCGCCAATCGGAACGGTCTGAAACGTCTGCAGCGGCTGATCAGTGAGTGGGGCCGGGCAGGTTTTCTGAATGGGCTTACGGCCCTCAATGCCTATGCGGAGCGATTGGCAGCAGATGCCCTGAAGCGACTGCCGCCGGGAGCGTATCGATTCGAGGATCTGATGGATGATGATGGGCAGGGCAACCAGGATATTCCAATCCGTGTCAGGATCAGTGTGGAGGCAGATCGATTGATTGTGGATTTCAGCGGAACGGCTCCCCAAGTGCCCGGTAATATCAACTGTCCTTTATCGGTTGCCGCCGCCGCAGTCTACTACTGTTTTCGCTGTCTGATGCCTGAGCAGACGCCATCCTGTGCCGGCAGTTTCAGTGCAATTAAGTTGATTGTGCCTGAAGGGTGTCTGCTCAATGCCCGTCGTCCAGCCGCTGTAGCCGCAGGTAATGTGGAGACCAGCACTCGAGTGGTTGATGTGGTGCTTGGTGCTTTGGCTCAGGCGATTCCCGATGAGATTCCTGCCGCGAGCCAGGGCAGTATGAATAACCTGGCCATGGGCAGTGATCACGAACGGGGGCGGTGGGACTACTATGAAACCATTGGCGGCGGTATGGGGGCCGGACGCCTGGGAGGTGGTTTAAGCGGTATGCAGACTCACATGACCAACACCTTGAACACGCCGGTCGAGGTGATCGAGAGCCGCTTTCCATTGCGTATCGAACGTTATGCCTTGAGAAACGATTCGGCTGGAGAGGGCTGGCGTCAGGGTGGAGAGGGGCTGGTGCGCAGTTTCCGGTTTCTCGAGCCGGCCCAGGTAACGCTGTTGACTGAACGCAGACGCAATAAGCCCTGGGGTATGGATGGTGGCGGTCAAGGTGGCAATGGTGTGAATCGGCATAATGGACAACGGCTGGCTGGCAAGGTGAATCTGGATGTGGAGAGTGGCGACCTGCTGACCATCGAAACACCGGGCGGCGGTGGCTGGGGTGATGCAGAGAGTGGTTAGTGTTAACCGGACCTAACTGATGAGGTCAACTATTGGGAGTGATAGGGAACTCATGGAAAAGCCTATGTATGCCGTCATCTTTAAGGCCGTGATTGGCGATCTTGATCCGACATATCACGAAACAGCTTCACAGCTAAGGAGACGGGCTACGGAGTTGTATGGCTGTATCTCGTTTGAATCCTTCATGGAAGGGGATCGGGAAATATCGATCTCCTATTGGCGAGACGAGGAACAGATTGTTAAGTGGAGAAACGACCAGGCCCATTTAAAGGCGCAACGGATGGGGCGCGAAAAATGGTATCGATCGTACCAGGTCCAGGTGGTTGAGCTCATCAAACAGTATGGAGAAGATCACCAGACTGGTTGATCCTGTCATTAACTGTAGAAATCTAGACTAGATCTGGCATCTATTAAGATCGGTTCCGATGCAACCTGACAGCGGAGAGAGGCTGGCCAGGTATAACTAACTCAATGCAGACCGATTACAATGCCTGCTGCATCGGCAGAGAACGGCCAAAAGCGGAAGCTTGATGGACCATCATGCTATATGTGAAAAAGGCCTAAAGCGGACAATAAACGATAATTCGCACCTCAGTGATCTGGCGGAATGAATAACTTCAACGCCCCAACATGGCTCGCGGCGAATGACGGAACGGGCACAGACCCTGAGAGCAGTGAAGACCGTTGACTTCATGACAGCGAAATTCGCCCACCTGCCTTTCGAGTTTCCCGAAGAAGTCTCGCGTCGGATCATCAATGAAGTGCAGTGTATCTCATGAGTCACCTATGACATCTCCAGTAAGCCACCTGCGGCGATCGAGTGAGAGTGACCGGCACTCTCAGGCAATGACCGGCACTGGCTGGCAACGGCAGGCATCATGCATCCGCCTACACAGAAAGAGAGCATAATGAGAAAATAAGACTCTCCATGGAAAGGAGAGTGATATATCTCAGGTCGAAATCACGGATCGGTCGACACAAAGCCCACCCTATAAGCGTCATCGACAGGAACAGACACTTCTCTATCAAATCATCGAGCGGCATTATCCGGAGTTCAGGGATGTGATGGCCATGCAGGGCAAGCCCTTGCCCCTGCATGTGCAACAGGAATTTGCCGATTACTTCAAATGCGGCCGCCTGGAGTATGGATTCCTGCGGGTGCAATGTAGCGAATGTCATCATGAACACCTGGTTGCCTTCAGTTGCAAGCGAAGAGGCTTCTGCCCCAGCTGCGGAGCACTGCGTATGGCCGAAAGCGCCGCACTACTGGTCGATGAGGTAATACCGGAACAGCCCATACGCCAGTGGGTACTGAGCTTTCCTTTTCAATTACGATTACTGTTCGCCAGCCGCCCGCAACTGATGGGGCGGGTGCTGGGGATCGTGTACCGGGTCATATCATCCCATCTGATTCAAAAGGCAGGATTCACTCGAAAGACCGCGCAGACCGGTGCGGTGACGCTGATCCAGCGGTTCGGTAGTGCACTCAATCTCAATGTACATTTCCATATGCTGTTCCTGGATGGGGTTGACACGGAAACCAAACACGGTCGAACACGGTCCAGCGCACCAATTGGCCGGAACAGCAGGAACTGATAGAGCTGGTGCATACGATCAGCCAGCGCGTGGCCGGGTTTCTGGAACCCGAAGGCATCCTGGAACGCGATGAAGAAAACAGTTGCCTGAATCTGGATGATACGGATGAGGACCCCATGCAACAGGTATTGGGGTGCTCGGTCTGCTATCGCATTGCCGTGGGGCCACAGCAGGGGCGCAAGGTATTCACGCTGCAGAGGATCCCGTCCTGGGAAGACAATGATCGATTTGCCCAGGTAGCTAAGGTATCTGGTTTCAGCCTACACGCCGGGGTCGCGGCACAAGCCTGGGAGCGGCAGAAGCTGGAGAGGCTATGCCGATATATTTCAAGACCAGCGGTATCAGAGAAACGGCTGTCACTGACACCCTCAGGGAATATCCGGTATCAGCTCAAAACGCCGCATCGCGACGGCACCACACACGTCATCTTTGAGCCGCTGGATTTCATTGCCAAGCTGGCGGCGCTGGTCCCGAAACCGAGAGTAAACCTGACCCGGTTCCATGGCGTATTCGCGCCTAACAGCAAACACCGGGTTGATGTGACGCCGGCTAAACACGGCAAGGGCCGTCCCCACGAGGAACACGAAGAAAAAACGCCCGAACAGCGGCACCAGGCCATGACCTAGGCACAGCGCCTGAAACGGGTATTTAACATCGATGTCTCGGTCTGCCCAAAGTGTGGAGGTGAAGCCAGGGTGATCGCCAGCATCGAGGATCAGCAGATCAT
>JAHRHW010000174.1 GCA_019100305.1 Candidatus Thiodiazotropha taylori
GTCAAAGATCTGCGTGAGACTTACAGGCTACCGATCATCGGCTTTGAACTTGTGACTGTTGAGCGTACCATGAGTGGCCAATACGCCAACCATGCCACTTTGGCTGAGTGATATCGCTGGCTTCACGCCTGGTTCCATGCCGATGATCGGTAGCCTGTAAGTCTCACGCAGATCTTTGACAGCTGCAGCCGTTGCGGTATTGCAGGCGATAACCACCGCTTTGACATTTTTTGAAATCAAGAATTGAGTGATGAGCCGGCTTCTTTGAAGAATGAAATTCTTATCTTTCTCGCCATAAGGCAGGTGAGCCCGATCCGAGACATAGAGCAGATTCTCGTTCGGTAGAAGAGAGCGTACATGTTGCAGTACTGACAAACCGCCGATGCCTGAATCGAAAATCCCAATCGCTGCTTTAGACGGCATCACCAACCTCATATTTCAATAGCCTCTCAATCTCATGCTCCAACTGTATATAGCTGGTAAGGAGTTGCTCTGTGTCCTCCTGTTTGCAGACCTTTTCAAACTCTTTGACTTTATAGTCAAGTGCCGGCACACCACATGAAGCGGTGGAACCATGGATTTTGTGAGCAAGCTCTTTGAGGTTATTCCAGTCAGATTGATCGATAAGTTTTTTGATGGCCAAAAGCTGCTGAGGCAGCTCCAGGCAGAGTTGTTTGAACATCTCATCAGCGAGTTGTTGGTCCCCACCAGTGATTGCCAGCAGTTTTTCCATATCCCTGACCGGCAGTTCACTGAACAACATGACCGGTTCGGTCGTCAGCTGTTGAGAAACGATCATTGAATCGGTGGAATCCTGTGAAAAGATATTATTGATCACGGACCACATTTGGGGTTCATCAATCGGTTTCAGCAGATAACCATCCATGCCGGATTCCGCTATCTGATTTCGAGTCGCAGGTACAGCATCTGCGGTCAACGCAATGATCGGAGTGTAGCTCGAACCGTTTTCATTGCGCCGAATGATCTCTGCAGCCTCCGTGCCTTTCATCTTCGGCATATGAATATCCATCAGTATCAAATCGTATCGACTGTTTTGGGTTTTCGATATGGCACTTAAACCATCATAGGCCTCTGTAACGATTGCGCCTTTGCCTCTCATTAAAGTGCTGATCAGTTTGAGGTTGATATCGTTATCATCGACCACCAGAATATTGTAGTTTTCCAGGCTTGGTTGAGCGGTATCGATACTCTGTTTGGTGAGAAAGTCCGGTTGTTGCGCTTTGGTGGCGAAAATGGTCCTTAGACTCTCTTCAAGCTTGCTGGTGCTAAAAGGTTTTGATAGGTAGGTGTCATTACTCAATGACTGAAACTGTTCGATAACGGTTCTTTCCGAAGCGCTGAGAAAAGTCAGTAACGGTATCATGCAGTGGGATTTCAGGCGTTGAATTTCAAATTCTGCAATACCTGAGGTGATTTCCTTATGTGAAAAGCCGAGCACAATCAGTTGAATATCATCCGTGCAATCGATGGGAAACTGCCCGTCGATCACCTCTATCTGATAGGACTCCAAGGTGTGTTTTAGAGCCAGATAAGAGAGTCGGTGGTTATCGATCAATATGGCACGTTTATGAAAGCCGAATGCCTGTTCGTTGATTCGGTTGCTGTTGGTAGGTTTTGGCAAGGGGATCGAGACGATGAAATTTGCGCCTTTACCAAGGCTGCTGAAGAGTTCAATGTCACCATTCATTGACTGAGCCAGTTTTTTACAGATACTCAGGCCAAGTCCTGTTCCACCATACATGCGACTGGTGGATGAGTCAGCCTGCTGAAAAGATTCGAACAGCATGTTTTGTGCCTTATTATCGATCCCAATTCCGGTATCGGTAATGGAAAACTTCAAAACACATCGGCTGTTGGTTTCAGCATCAATCATTACCCGTATGACGACCTCACCTTCATGAGTGAACTTGATTGCATTACTGATCAGGTTGACCAGGATTTGTCGTATTCTTGGTTCGTCTCCGATGAGAATTTGTGGTACGTCCGAATAGACCAGCAATACCAGTTCAAGCCCTTTGTCATGAGCCGACGGTGATAACAGAACGGTAGGATCCTCAAAGCACTCTCTTACATTGAAGGGAGCGGTTTCCGGCTCAAGCTTGCCATATTCCAGTTTTGAGTAGTCGAGAATTTCATTGATGATGTCAAGCAGATTAATGGCGGATTTGGATATTGTACTGACCAGGTCGCGTTGCTGTTGGGATAAGTCGGTCTTCAGCAAAAGATTGGTAAAACCCAGTACACCATTCATCGGTGTGCGGATCTCATGACTCATGTTAGCCAGAAATTCAGATTTTGCCTTGCTGGCGGACAGGGCGCGTTTTTTTGCAAGATCCAGTTCCACATTTTGTATTTCAATGGCTTCCATGGTCTCAGTAAGCTCTGCTGTGGCCTGGTTGATCTGTTGCTGCATGGTTTCGTGAGAGTGCAGAATCCGACTGGTCATCGCATTGAAGCCTTCCTCAAGGCTGCGGATTTCACCTTTTGATATCTCGGGTACACGAGCAGACAGGTCGCCATCACGCATGCGTGAAACGGCCTGGGTCAAGCGTGCAATAGGATTGATAACCGAGCGACTGAGTGCGAGTGAGAAAAAGGCGGTAACAACCAGACCCACTACCAGCATGATAATGGTATTTCTGATGATGCTGGTTTTGTTTTGATTGAGTCTGGTTTTACTCAGGGTAAGAATCACATTACCCATACTCTTGGTGCTTTCAGTGCTGTTCTCCTGCAGTTGATCTGGGTAATCGGTGATTTCAATATTTTCAATGATATAGATTGCTGGTGCGCTGAACTGGGTTAAGTTGCTGCTCTTTTCTACCACCTTCTTGTTCATGTGGGAGAGCAGAGCACCTGAGGCGTCGAATACCTTGATGCTGTGAACGTCATCCTGGAGAAATACCGGTCGCAGGCTCATCTCCAGAATGGTTTTATCACGGGTAAATATGCCATATACACTGATTGCTGCAGATTGATTGGCGATTGATTCCCCGCGCTCGTTGAAGAGTTCGTTCAACTGCTCCAACTGGGTGCTGATCAGGTATATCGTCAGCATCAGAGCCAAAATAAAGGCCGGTAATAGGCCAATCATCAATGCCTGAAATTTCAGTGATCTGAGTTTAGTCAAAATCATGTTGTATGTAATCCATCATTCGTGATTTCAGTTTTGATTCAGACTTGATAGGAAAACCTAAAGAGCGGGCGACATCGGTATTGAAAAGTACCGAGAAATATTTGCCCATCTGTTGTTCTAAGGGGATCTGTTGTGAGCTGAAGTGAGCGATAATATTGTCTCTTACCTGGTAAGCGATATCTTCCGGTGAGGAGTAGACAGCCGCCAGTGCCCCCGCTTTCACATAAGCCGAGGAGAAGCCGATTAAGGGAACTCTTTTTCGATACGTGGATAGCAGTATATTCGACACGGTGGATTTGTTATGAATGTTTGTGTCCGGTGTGGTGAGAAAAATATCGATTCTTTCCAAAAGAGTATTGATTGCTGTACCGACTTGATCATTGGAAAAGATCTGCTCGATAAGCAAGTTCAGTTTCAGGCGCGTTGCGGCATTCTGCAGTGACTCCACGGTAGCCTGGTCTTTGCTGTCCACAACGATACCAATATCCTCAAATCGGCTGGATAGAGCCTTGATCAGAGCCAGGCTATGGCCTGCAGGCTGATCGAGGTAGAGAAAATGCTGCTTGGGATTGGTCGAGAGATTCTCCTGGATCATAACGTTGTTTTTAGGAATCAGGGCGGAGATTATGGTTATGTCGCGGATATTTTTTGCCGAAACAATCGCAGCATGAGTGCCCAGTGTGATGATCGCTTTATAGTTCTTGTGTGTTTGTTGATCGTAGGATGAGATGTGAACGATGTCGTAGTTGCTGTTCTGACAACTCAAACCATGGTTGCGACAGTATTTAATGGTTGTGTTGGTTATGGTAGTGGCTACATCGAGGTAGACATCTTTATTGTCGCTGAGAAGGATCAGGATATTGTTATAGTCGTTTTGAGATAGAGCGCTTCCAGGCAGCCAACTCAGTAAACTGAACAAGAGGGCCAGGATCGAGAGAGTTTTGGGCAGAGGTTTGTTGTTGTTTCCTTTGACCGGTCGTTTAAATGCACACAGGCACACTCTAGCTGGGTAGACATGCTGGGCAGAATGTGTCTCTGTGCCGGTCATATAAAGCGAAACTAGTAGTTTAATTTGGCCTGTAAATAAGCTCTTCTTTCCCAGATGTTGTGCTCGTCGACCCTGTCGCTATGGTAAAAGTCAAAATTCTCCTTATGAATGTTCTGCAGAATCAGGGCGATATCCATTTTTGCCTTTTCCAGGTTCAATCTCTTGTTGAATTTCAGGTCGAGTCGGCTGTAGTTGGGTACAGCGTCACCCTCGCCAGGCCACTCCATTTCATCTGTAAAATAGTAGCCTAAACTCATTGATACACCGTCATCAAAGGTATGGCTGGCCAATAGACTGAAGGTGCGCTGGGGGATTTTCTCATCGGCGTTCTCCCGATAACTGAAAACGCCATCTTTGAGTCGCTTTATCTCATTGCCACTGACATTCAGATAGCTGAATCCAAGAAACAACATATTTCTGCTTGTTGGGCGGAAATTCATTTCAAACTCGATACCATTGATCTCAACCGTACCAAAGTTGGTATAGGTGAAAGCGCCTCGCTGATAAAAACGGTTAAATTGATAGAGAATCTCCAG
Organism: Candidatus Thiodiazotropha taylori; assembly: GCA_019100305.1. Classification (GTDB taxonomy): domain Bacteria; phylum Pseudomonadota; class Gammaproteobacteria; order Chromatiales; family Chromatiaceae; genus Thiodiazotropha. Next base: position 4,742 of record JAHRHW010000174.1, read on the forward strand.
ATCAACAGGGTCGGTGATTCCTCTGTCCGGATCAGGTAGATCGAAATTGCCATACTGATCTATGATGTCATTGTATTCCTCGTGAAACAGACAGATATCAAAGTTCAATCCGTAATCGGTTATGTGACCGAAGTAACCTGCTTCGAAGCGATCGATTCTCTGTGGGTCCAACTCCTCTGTGCTCATCACCCAGGAGTTCAATGGGTCATCCTGATCTCCCAGGTAAACTGCCAAATTAACATTGTCTTCATAAATGGTTGGCATCCTATAAGCTCTTGAACCGCTTATTCTGAAGGTGTTGCTTGGGTTTAAATGGTAATTAATCCCAAGTCTTGGAGAGAAGACCTCCTTCTTACCTTCGAATTTCTCAAGCATGGCGCCGGCATTGATCACCGTGCTGGGGGTGGCATACCATTCACTATTCAGAAAGAGTCTGTATAAATCTCTGGAGATTGCTTTATCCTGCTGGAAAAGCCAGGGACTCTCACCCCGGTCATGGCGTGCGCCCACTCCCCAGGCTATTCGAAGATCATCAATCGGTTCAAGCGTATTCTCAATCTCCAAATCATAACGATGTGATTTAAGTCCGATCCAGGAGAAGACAAATGGCGAGTCAGTCATATTCAACGCTTGCAGCAGGGACTCAAAATCGTATCTTCCACCTGAAATGTTGGCGGCAAACAGATCGGCTCTTAAGGATTCATCAAATCCCTGCAGTTCGTCGATTGCATTGATCTGTTCAGATATTTTGGGGGTGTAGTAGATGTCATCCACTTCATAATAGTTGTGGTAGAACTGAACATTTATCTTGTTCTCAGGGGATATGAAGTGATTCCAGGCGATGGTTTGGTAGTTGTACTTGGATTCAATCTCTCTCTCTTCCTGCAGCAGATTAGGGTGTCCCTCATCATAATCACCACCCACAACAGCCAACTCAGCACTCAATGAGTTGTCCTCATTGAGCTGATAATCACTGGTGAATTTCAACCACTTTGAACGGCTGGCATCATCTCGATTGTCAAAGCCTTCATCCTCTTTGTAGCTGGCCGAAAGTCGATAGGTGAAATCTCCCAGTTCGGCGGAATGCGCGGCATCGATGTAGCGGGTCAAACCATAGCCGATGGTTGCCGATGCCATGGTGTTAGGCAAGTCCTGGATTCGGTCAGTGACAATATTGATCACCCCGGCATAGGAGTTGGAGCCATAGGCGGCAGCATTCGGCCCACGTATGACCTCAATTCTCAGGATCTCATCCAGACTCAGCGAGATCTCCGACCAGGGTATGCCGCCATAGACCGGGTCATAGATTGATCGACCATCGATCAGCACCTGCATGTCTCTGGCGTACTCATCCGCATGGCCATGATAGGTGACAGTCGCTCTTGATCCTGCATAGAAGCCGATTGTAAATCCAGGTACCAGTCTGAGCAGATCCGGAATGTTCAATGCAGTGCTGGCCTGGATCATCTTTCGATCGATAACGGTCATGGCTGTCGGTGTATCCGCCTGTGACTGACTCAATCTGGTGGCAGACAGCACTACCGGAAGATCATCATAGAAGTAATCTTCTGAGAAGTTGTCCAGGTGATTATCAGCAGAGAGATTGGGTGAGGAGAGCAGTGCCCCAGTACACAACAGATTTGATATGAAATGGGGATAGTGTTTGATTTTCAGCATACGAAGGCCTTGAATGGATTTAATTGGTAATTTCATCCATGAGTAACTGGTGTCTCCAACAGATGGTCGTCTGTAATGAATGTCATTGATTCATAAATAATTTTGTATACAACAACAGAACTTTTCAGCTGTCGTTCTGGAGCGGAATCACCTACAACCATAGGATTTATCACAGAATCGACGACAGCAGTGCTGAGGTTAAGACAATTTTACAGTGATTGGTAGGGAATTGGTCGGAATCTAAATACTACTCGAAATCTGCCATCCAATGGCCAACCAGTCATACTGGCGCCAATCAGCTCTCTCAGCGTGAGATACGATTGCCCTAAGGATTCTTGAGGCCAGGCGGGATTGGTGGTCTACAGGTTGCCACTGTGCCCGTGCCAATAGCCATCGCAGCTGCCAAGCGGGATGTATTGCTGCAAATCTTCAGGCTGATCACCGGCCAGTGCCATGGAATAGGCTGTTACTATTTTTTCTGTGTGTCTGTATTGAGGGCTGATGCGCAGAACATCGACTTCGAGTCGTTTCAGCTCCGCCAGTTCCGGTAGCAGATTGCAGCTTTTTGCCGAGACGGTTTGGATGCCGTTCAAGGCCAGCAGAGCCTCGCCATCCTGGGTCGAGAGCAGTCGCCCCTCAGGATATTCGATGCATTTGTACTGACAGTCATCCTTGGGCAGATTATGCGAGCGGGCGGTAAAGCAGCGTGCCGAGAGTGTCAGTGGCATGCGTCCGTGGCAGAAAACTTCCGTTTCAACACCTTCCGGTCGCTGCTGTTGTATCTGCTGCAACGTCTCCCTGCCCAGTTCAAGCGGCATCACCCAACGGGTAAGCCCTTTCGCCGCAAGAAGCTTCAGGGTTTCCACGTTGTAGATGTTTATGCTTGGACCAGTAATGAAAGGCAAATTTCTTTGATGCAGGATCTGGACAGCGCCGATGTCATTGGCTTCGACGGTAAAGCGGCCGTTTTCACAGATCCTTCTGAGGGTCTTCAGTTCGGATTCGGCCTCCAGCAGCGCCAGTGTGGAGAGTACGATCTGTTTGTCGCTCTGTTCACTCAGTTTGACTGCGATGTCGATCCAATCCTGGGTCTTCAGGCTGCGGCGCTTGGAGCAGACGGTTTCACCCAGGTAGATGATGTCTACCGGCATTTCTGCCGCTTGCTCATAGAACTGGTAGATCTCTTCTTTCGGCCAGTAGAACAGAATGGGTCCGAGTGACAACTTTGGATTGGTGCTCATGGATTACTGCCAGGGTCTGTAGTAGGGGCCGAGGGTGGTTGAGTTGCCTTCTGAAACCTGGTCGAGGGCACTTTGCCAGGCGGTTTGTGGCTGATAGTTCTGCGGGTCACGCTGACAGGCGTCGATGGCCGCACGCCAGATTTTGGTAACCTGGGCAATATAGGCCGGCGCCCGTTGTCGACCTTCAATTTTGATCGCCCTGACGCCGGACTCATAGAGTTGTGGCAGAAGCTCCAGTGTATTCAGGGAAGTGGGCTCTTCGATGGCGTAGTAAGTGTTGTCACCCACGGCAAAACGACCTTTGCATATGGTGGGATAACCGGCCTGCTCATGCTGGCCATAGCGGTCGGTGAGGATACCGTTGAGGCGGGATTCCAGGCCCTCACTCGTCTCCCGGTATTCGACAAATTGAGCTGGAGAGCAGGCACCGTGGGTGTTGGGTGATTCTCCCGTAACATAGGAAGAGAGTATGCAGCGTCCCTCAACCATCACACAGAGGCTGCCGAAACCGAAAATCTCTATCTCGACCTGGCTGTTTTCGATCACCTGCTTGACCTGGCTGAGTGATAGCACCCGGGGTAGAACTGCTCGCTGAATGCCAAATGAGTCGGCATAAAAGGCCAGTGCTTCATAGTTGGTGCTAGAGGCTTGAACGGAAAGATGCAGGTTGAGGTCGGGATGGTTGCTATGGGCATACCCCAGGATACCGATGTCGGCGCAGATCAAGGCATCAACGCCCAGCGACGCAGCGCTGTCCACTGCCTCACACCAACGCTGCCAACCTTCAGGCCTGGGATAGGTGTTGATCGCCATGAAGATTCTTTTACCCCGGGATTTGGCATAAAGGATCCCTTCACGAGCCCGTTTCAGATTAAAGTTGAGCCCGGGAAAATGGCGAGCGTTGGTATCGTTTTGCAGGCCAAAGTAGACCGCATCAGCGCCGTTATCGACAGCCGCTTTCAGCGAGGGCAGATTGCCGGCAGGGCAGACCAGTTCCATATTGCTTCTCATAGTTA
>JAHRHW010000017.1 GCA_019100305.1 Candidatus Thiodiazotropha taylori
TGCAACGCTTAGGCGCACGAATTGTCGACGGGGCATGGGACTTCAGCCAGGCAAAGCAGCTGGTCATTTGGTGTAACGGTCCCTGGTGTGGTCAATCGCCGACCGCAATCCAAGGCTTGATTGGCATCGGATATCCCAAACAGAAATTACTCTACTATCGGGGAGGCATGCAGGTATGGCGGATATTCGGTTTGCCGGTGGTCTCTCCCGATGGCGACTTACTTGATGAATGATCATGCAGCTTGACGCTAGAGGTCAACAACCCATAATTATGAAAAGAACTTAATATCTAACGGTTTAAGTGAAACATTATGGATGTTTAAATCTTCTGTTTCTGTTTCTGTTTCTGTTTCTGTTTCTGTTGCTTCTTGCTCTGATGACCCCTTTGTTCTCAAATGCTGCTGAGCGAAACTCCACCGATTCATAGGCAGGTTGCCTAACAACGAGTTCAGCTCTACCAGTGGATCAATAAGGCGAACAGTATTGTCAATGGCTCTCTAAGCGGGCCGTTCAGCTCAATCGATTGATCTCCCACGAAATGCCGGATAGGTCTACCAGACATCTTTTAAAACAGATTGTAAAAGATCCCAATTGGTCAACTACCGTAAACAGGCGCTGTTGAAAGAGGCTGATCTTTCACGCAAAGATCTCGGCCTCTATTGCGATGCCGGTGTACGGGATGAGTGGGATTTGGACATCGAACCGGAAGAGGGGCATCGCGCCTACGTGGGACTGACTCTGGCGAGTACTTGAGGGTGGTTTTCCGGAGAAATGGCATCGTGCCAACCTGGCAGAGACAAGAATTGAGGTCAAGGTCCTGCAGGCTGAACTCGATCTGTTTTGTTTCCAGCGGCGTTATCATTTGCTCAGGTAGAATACCTCCACTACACGCATTCTGCCTTGCTGGGTATAAAAATCAGACCCAGCAGGGCGTATTGGATTCATGTTAAAAAGGTCCTAATTCAGGCAAACTTTGGGTACTTCGGTAAATAGCTGTTCTTTAAACATCCTGAAAATATTGCGCCATCTTTTGCCGTGTTTTCTCATCGGGTAGGGCTCCACGGCAGGCTCCCATGTTGTCCACCATATGATGGGGCTTACTGGTAGCTGGAATCGCACAGGTGATCGCTGGATGGGAGACGATATATTTGAGGAAAAACTGCCCCCAGCTGTGACAATCGAACGCCTTGGTCCACTCGGGCAGACTTTTCCCTCTGGTCTTTCTGAAGAGTGCACCCCGGGCATAGGGTCGATTGGCCAGCACCGCGATATTGCGATCCCGGGCCAGCGGTAACAGGCGCTGCTCCACTTCCCGATCAACGATATTGTAGCTCAGTTGAACGAAGTCGAACTGATGCAGCTTCAATGCCTGGTAGAGTTCATCGTGGTCGCGGCCATGGGAGGTTGTAATGCCGATGTAGCGAATCTTTCCGGCTTCTTTCATGGCTTGCAGTGTCTTCAGGTGGATCTGCCAGTCTACCAGATTGTGAATCTGCATCAGATCGAATTTCCCCACTCCCCAAAGTTTGCGGGAGTTTTCCATCTGCCTGATGCCGGAATCCTTGCCACTGGTCCATACCTTTGTTGCCGCAAACAGCTCAGATCTTTTGGCTTCCGTCTTGAGCAACTGACCAAGCACCGCTTCTGAGCTGCCGTACATGGGTGAGGAGTCGATTAATGTTCCCCCGTTATAAAAAAATAGGCTCAGAACCTTGGCAAGCTTCTCCATCTGGTTTGGGTCGCCCGCTGAATCGAATGTCCGTGAACTACCCATACCGATTACTGGCAGCAACTCGCCACTGGCAGGAATTGGTTTCTTTATGATCGTAGCAGGATTGGCAAATAACCGGCTGGAGGGAAACAGTAGACAACCACCAATACCGGCGATGCTTTTCAATACTGTGCGCCTGTTTAACTGGATATCGGTTTTTTTCATCTCACTCATCTCCATTCTGTAAATTGTTTTGAGTCGCAATCCGGTTCTGCTGTTGACCGAGCCTGTAGGCCACCCAGGCCCAGATCAAAGAGATCGGAGCTGCGATCCAGGCAATGGTCGAGAGACTCATGCCAAGTGTTCTGAATCCGGTATAGACCCAGGAGCTGACAGCATCGCCTCCCCGGTAGACAACTGTATCGATGAAGTTCTTTGCTTTATATTTCTCATCCCGCCTTAGTACCACATAGAGCATCTCCCTGGATGGACGCATCACCGCATAGTTACCAGCACGTCTCAATACCTGGACAGCAAGCAAAACGGGAAGTGCCGGAAAAAGGGCCAGCAGCACAAAGCCAAAACAGAGCAACAGCGGGATCAATGCCAACACCAGTGCCAAGCCAAGACCCTTTATCAGACGGGCGGTGATCAAGGTCTGAATGAACAGGGTGAGCGCATTCACGGAGAGATCGATGGTTGCAAACAGGGCGGTACGGGCCTCGGAACCGGCAACCGCAAGTTTGATGATCTGTGCCTGTTGGAAATAGAGAAAGGTGGAGAGCAGGGTGAACAGCAGCATTAACACACAGATTCCCATCAGGTAGGGGGAGCGTAACACCAGCAGGATGCCATCCCAGATGCTTCCACCAATCGGTATCTCATCCCTTTCACTTGATCGGTCGCTCTGCTCCTGCCGGTCATCGTTTGTTGCCTGCCAACGGATCAACCGGTTAATGCATAGAATCGACAGGCAGAGCAATCCAGCAGAAATCAACATCATTTGACTGGTACCCAACTGCTGCACCAGTGTTGCAGTCAAAAGCGGACCGGTCAGTGCCCCGATCGTTCCACCACTGGCGATCAAACCGAACAGGCGTTTTGCCTGTTCGTTCCGGTATAGATCGGCCATGAAACTCCAAAAGACAGAGACTACGAAGAGATTGAAAACACTCAGCCAGATGAAAAACACACGAGCGACATTTGTCAGGGATTCGGCGGATTCAAAGATCAGATAGAAAAGGATCAGATTGAAAATGAAGAAGAGATAGACATAGGGAAGAAACTGACGCCGCTGCAATCTGGAGGTAATGAAGCCGAAAAGAGGCACCACCAGTAACATGGTAATGAAGGTGCCGGTGAAAAGCCACTGCAGCTGATCGATACCTGCAACAATCCCCATTTCATCGCGAATCGGTCTTAGTACATAGTAGCTGCTGAGAAGTGAAAAGAAGTAGAGAAACGACCAGAAGACGGCACGCCCCTCTCCAGATTGAACTGAAGCCAGTCGCTGAAATAACGACTGCCATACCGAGGTTAAATATTTCATGCCGCTGTTCATCAGTATGTGGCTATATGACCCTTACTATCCGTTGATGGTGAGCCTCTTTGCAAGGTCATTATTAAGCTTTGATGCTGGCGGGAGTCAGAACTCATTTGATCAGTTCTCTGAATTCGGGCATGTACCGTGATGTTCCATAGGAGAATAGAACTGACACTGCTTATTGCCTCTGTTTGCCAAATCAGTAAAGCCTGGAAAAACAAACAAGACACAGATGATTCAACTTCATTGAAGCATTAGCTCGAGACAAGATTGTTTATCACACTATAGAAAGTAGTTTTGTCGTTGCTCTCTGCAGGTTTGTTAAATAATAGCCGTTCTGGCACTGACTACCAGATCCAAAGTGATCAATGGATGGTTTCAGATTCCCCTAATCAGGCAGCCTCGGTGGCCTGATTTCAAATACGAGAATTCGATGCCTCTTGGCTGAGTTGAACTGCTTAGTGCATGTGGATTAGGTACGGCTATTCGGGGCAGGCACTTCTGATATTAATTCGGTGGCACACAGTTAATAATCGTTTGGTTCCTTATAATTCAAGATCCCCCATTAAGGGAGGAAACCATAGTGGTTTCACTGCAAGGCGAGGGTTCAAACTCGTCACTTCTGAGATTGTTTTTGAGTGAAATGTAGACGCCAGAGGACTGATTTTTGAGCCGAAAAAGAGCTCTTTGTCGCCGGATTCTGTTCGGGTATTCACACTGTTTCGGCGTGAACTTTGAATTAATTATGATCTAAATCAATACTTTATAAATTAGTATTTTTTGTCGTTTAAGTCGTTTCTCTCGATGAATGTAAACCATGGGGGATTTGTGATCATTATCCCAAAATTCGATTTCCAATAGATACTAATAAAGTAATGAAAGTATTACCTCACAGTTTTTATTTATTCGTAGCAGTAGCATTTTCCCATACCAGTACGTAATTGAGATTTTCAATTAAATGCTGAGTGGTCATGTTAATGACCAATAACAGAAGTGTTCCAGGACAACCGATGTTGCCCGTTTTATACTGAAATGGTTGGGATGAGAGCTATGAACAGATTGTCTTTCCAGATGTTGTCAATAGTGGTTTTGGTTTTGCTATCAAACAGCGTGGCTATTGGTGCAGACTTTAAAATCGAGAAGGCGCTATGGAAAGCAGAACAATCCCTGTTGATCGTCAAGGCTACCGCCGACATCGGACAGAGATTACGCATCGAAAATGCCTATGATTCGACTCAGGTGCTAAAAGAGTCCAAGTTGAGAAAAAAGGAGACTCTCACCTCCAGAGTTCGCTCACCGGAGCAGCTTCCCTGTCGGATCAGGGTTGTAAATCTGACCACAGGTGATGAGGTAGAGCAGGACGTCAAGAGCAGTGAGACGAAACTTGTCCCGGAAGGCTGCTATCCTACCAGCACCTCTGAACCACCAGTCAATAAGGCGCCTGTTGCGGATGCGGGTGTTGATCAACGGATGCAACTGCAAGCCGGGCAAACCAGTATGACAGTTACCCTGAATGGTAGCGGTTCTAGCGATCCGGACGGTACTGTCGCCGATTATAAATGGACCGGTTCTCCTGATCCTGCCGATGTAGCATCCCCCTCGATTGTGCTAGGCGAAGGCGCCCATAAACTCAGTCTGGTCGTGGTAGATGATCAAGGTGAGTCAAGCGCATCTGACACTGTTCTGATTACTGTGGAAGCTGCGTCAGTAGAACCGCCGCCGGTCAATGAAGATCCTGTCACGGACAAAGAACCACCTGCGACTGCCGCAGAGGCTCATGCCAGTATCGTCATCTATGAAGGCCCCTCAACCTGCATCAGCTGTCATGAAGATGAGGCAGTGGCCATGCACGGTTCCGTACACTATCAACAGTCTGGTTATACTCTCAATCTGACCAACGATATGACGCCATTCAGCAGCAGTGGACTGTCGCGTGCCGGTGAGCGAGGTGATGGCGCAATCGGTATCAACACCTATTGTGGCTCACACTTGAATTCACCCCGTTTTACCTGTGCGGGCTGCCATGTGGGTAACGGTCGATTCCCCAATTCAGAACTGCCATTGGACGAAACAGAACGCCAGGCAGAACTGAGCAACATCGACTGTCTGATGTGTCATCAGGATACTTACAAGCGCTTCCCGAGCGGCGACTTTGAGCCTTTGGAAATCGTCGAAATGGGCGCGGACGGCAAGCCTGATCCAAGCCTGCCACCGATCGTAAGAACCGGTTCCCAGGGTATCCCTGTGGTCGATTCAGTTACCCTCGACTTCGAGTTCGAGCCGGCCGACGCCAACAGTACCCTGGTAGATCTGGGTGGTTCCCCGATGATGCAGGATCGCGCCTCTGCCGCGCAATCTGTGCACGCGACCACTAGAAAGTCCTGCCTCAACTGCCACGCCAAAGCGGGTGGCGGCGACGGTACCAAGCGTGGTGATCTGTCATCCGCTCTGATCGATCCGGCACCCAGCATCGACATTCATATGAGCTCTAGCGGTGAAAACCTCTCATGTGCCGATTGTCATGATGCGGGTGGACACCGGGTGAAAGGGCGTGGTCTCGATCTCAGACCGAACGATGTCCCTGAGCACTTTACCTGTGAAAGCTGCCATGATCAGCCACACGGCGACTACAGCAACCGCAACGGTGGCAGCCGCGATAAGCATGCCACCCGGGTTGCCTGTCAGACCTGCCACATTCCAACTTACGCCAAGGGCGTGCCTACTGAAACCAATCGTGACTGGGAAGACCCTCACTTCTCAGCAGCAGCCTGTAACGGTCGCGGTGGTTGGTTGCCTAGAGAAGATAAGGCCCTCAACCTGACACCGACCTACCATTGGTTCGATGGCACCAGTCAGGTCTATGTGCTGGGTGAAGATCTGGCGGACTATCCGGTAACTGTATTGGAAGATGGCAGCGATGCGATCACTCTGGGGCTGCCCAATGGTTGGGTCAACAAGCAGAATGCCAAGATCTATCCAATGAAGGAGCATACCTCCAAGTCTGCCGTGCATGATGCAAGCAACAGCCTGATTGCCCATTCGACCTTTGAGTTCTTCCGCACCGGCAGCTTCGACACCGCTGTACAGCATGCGCTGGAGCAGACAGGTCGGTCAGGCGATAGTTATAGCGTCAAAAAAGTGCATACCTTCCAGACTCTCAACCATGGTGTGGAAGCCTCCTCTGCAGCACTTGAGTGTGGCGCCTGTCATGCGAGCCTGAGTGGTGGTCCTCTGCGCATGGATCTGGCGAATGACTTGGGTTACGGCATGAAAGGAAAGGAAGCTGAGGTCTGTACTCAGTGCCACGAGAACAAAGGCAGCATGAGTTTTAGCAAAATTCATGAAAAACACGTCAAGGATAAGGGCTATGATTGCTCAACCTGCCATGAGTTCAGCAGACCGGAACGTGGCTTGAATACAAATATTGCCCAGTTCGTAGAGGACTAAAAGCAAGATGGATTGACAGCAGGGACGCTGCATAGAACTCAAAATCAAACCCATCCTGTTATCAGGGTGGGTTTTTTATTGACTACAATTCATGTCTAACATGAAGTATACATCAGAAGTGGCCTAACTTGATGGATGCCTATTACCGCATGAACAGGCTAATGAATAACAATAGTAGTCCGCAAATGAAGGCGAAGGAACGCAAACAGGAGTCGAAATTTGTAATCGTGTTTGGGGTTGGATTGGTCTTGCAGATCAATATCTACTGTGAGCATTTCGCGGCTTGGTTCAACTGCTCGAGGCCGATCCGGATGGGTAAGAGCATTAGCGTTTATTCGCGTTCATTAGCGGGCTTAATAAAACAATCCGCTACAGGTTTCCAACACAGAATTCACTGTCCTATGAGAGCCGGATTATCAGTCCCTAACAACAGTGAGTACAACTCAATCGTAGTCCGGTCCTTGCAGCATAATCAACACAAAGCCAAGATTCTGGTAGTCACGTATCTGCGCAGGACCGGATGGTGAGACGTCGATATAGTCTGGAAAATCCTCGGGTGTGTAGCCATCCCAACTGGCATGGGTACCGCAGACATGCAGATCGATCTCGTCTGTTTGCAGCTGACGTGCATCCTCATGGATTGGGGCGAGTAGACCATCGGCTTCGTTCGCCAACAAGGCAAATTGCTCACGACCGTGAGTGACCACGGCAATCGCCAGGTCAGGAAAGCGCTCCCGTAAACGGGCGCTGAGTTTTGCTACTTTGGGCAGGGCCCAGCCCAGGGCATCATCATCATCCTCAAGGATTTCAAAAACCACGCCGGCCGGTTCCTCCTCGGCCTTCAGGAGACGCTCGATCTCTGTATCAGCCATCAGGAGGTGGGTGAAACAGAGCATGAGTAGAAAGGAGAAAAAACGCATCTGAATATCCATTTGGTCTGTATCTGGGTAGGTAGGCATTGGGCACAGAGTCAAGTTTCAATAGACTGATAGCAATGGCTGGTTGGAAAATAGGATAGTAGGATGAAAATCTATCATAGAGTGATTCAAGTTTGATAGGGTTGATGTGTGCTTGTTGCATAACAATAAGAGAGTCGCGGTGCAGTATCGACATCCGGAAATGCCACAAGGCTACATCGATCTTTGACAAGAGCGTCCTGATTCAGACCCTATGGATCGTGTGAGTATGGTTACAATGAGAGTTGTTGGGATTGCAGTTATTCACTTGAAGTCTCGATGCCGGCTGTTTTAACCAGGATTGCACATAGAAGTAAGATGGTTGTTAAATCAAATTATGGGGGGTGTATCAGCACTGTGACCACCGTGTTTTATAAAAAACAGCGTCAACACTTTTCTGTTTCAACTTCTCTTCCAGTAGCAACTCCCTGTCCGGTGATGAGTTATTGGTTTTTAAGGTAATTGATCAAAGCCGCGCGTTTTTCAGCATCCGGGATTCTCTGCAGTGGCATTTTGGATCCGGGAACAACATGATTCGGCCCTTTGGCAAACAGTTCATCCATGGTCTGTTCAGTCCACACCACCTCGGATTGGATCAATCCCTGAGAGTAGGGGTATTCAGTGAGCGTACCCGCCTTACGCCCCATGATTTTATACAGGGATGGTCCGGCGCGATTGGTCACTTCCGGATTGAGGCTGTGACAGACACTGCATTTACGGGCAAACTGCAACTCGCCAAGGGGTACGCCTGACGTTACCTGGAAACGTCTCTGGCTTTGGTGTTTTCCCCAGTCTGTGCTATCGGTATCCGATATCTTCCAGAATTTAACCTCATCATCGAGAGAACCGAAATAGATACCCTTGCCATCAGCAGTAAAAGCCAATGCCCATACCGGGCCAGGTATGCCGGTTGTTTCACCGATCACTGACCACTCCTGAGAGTCCCATACCCGGATTACGCCATCAATGCCGCCGCTGGCGATTAGACCATGTTTGTCAGAAACCGCGAGTCCCATTACCGGCTTTTCATGTGGGATCAGGATTTTGGATATCGTGGCGGATGTTACATTGAGCAGTTGTACATCCCCATTGCTGGCGCCAAACAGAATCTGACCGGTAAACCAACGCATGATGTTGATTGGCCAGCCGTGATCATGCAGGATCTTTATGAAATTCCCCGTTTGTGTATCCCAACTTCTGATCTTGCCATCATAGCCTCCTGAGTAGACGGTTTTTCCATCGGCTGAAAGCAACACCGAGTGCATGGTTTGCTTATGTACTTTGATTTCATGCAGAGCCTTCCTGGATTGCAGATCCCAGAGACGGACAGTGCCATCCCAACTTGCCGAAGCAAGCAAGCTTCCATCTGCTGTGACATCAACTGAAACCACCTTGGCCTGATGACCGACAAACCTGTGTAGCAGTTTCCGTTCTTTCACATCCCATAGATAGACCGTGCCATCATCGCCACTGGAAACCGCCTCTGTTCCTGAGGGCAGAAAGCGGACTTCAGCGACAGCACCCCGATGCGCCAGAAAGCGTTTCGTACTCTTGGGTTGTGGGGAATCAAGGTCCCATAGCATCACAGTGTAATCGAGACTCCCGGAGATCGCCTGTTTGCCATCCGGGCTGATCGAAACGCAATTGACTGGTCCACCATGACCATTGAGCTGTCTGTTGGTGTCAGGGGTTTCAGCACCTGTTGCTGAAAAATTGCTAAACAACAGGAAAGCAAAAAAAGATCTTTTTAAGGCTTTCATTTGTTTTTCCTTTTATATAGGCACTGTTGTTAACTGTTTGGTAACAGGATTAATAAAAGGTGCAGAAATAGAAGGATATACCTAAATCAGACTTAGGCTAGTGTGTACACCGGTCAGGCTGATGCTGGATTGATTCCATCGAGAATGAACTTTGCTTGATACATCTGTGATTTCAAATGAAATATACCAACGCACTTGAAATCACCATTAGTATAGTATGGTTAAGCGCAAATGGTGATGAAATCTTGAGTTTTTAGCCGCCTCACTCAGCTATAAAAGCCCCTCTCCCTTTATGGGAGAGGGGTTGGGGAGAGGGTATACGCGAAGCGTTTCACATAGCTAAAACCTGTATCCGTTTATTAAGGTAGTAGATAAAAACTCACTTATCCTTCATCGCTTTGATTTCTTGTAAACACTCAGCTGTTTTTATCTCCCCCTCTCCCCCGGCCCCTCTCCCGCAAGGGGAGAGGGGAGTGAATACCCAATATACTGACAATAAATCTGGCCTTTTCTATCTATTGGTCAATGGCTTCTCAGTTTCGATAGAGCGTGTTATCAAGTCACTCTCTCTTCCAGGACTTCAAATGCTTCTGCATAAACTTGGCGGCACGAACAGTTGCGTCTTTGGTCGCCAGGTCATCTGCAAAGGTTCGAACGTGTATTGGCCGAAAATCGAATCCTCTACCAACTCCTGGATAGGTGATCAGGCGTACATCCTTGCCCGATTGTTTCATCGATTTAACGGCAGTCTCTATGGAGCGCCGGCGCTGGTACTGTTCATACTCGCCAATCACAATCATGGCTGGAATCTCCAGACGATCGGCTTCAATCGCATAGCGGTATACCTGCATCGGCTCTGCTGCATTGGGATTTTGCCAATGTGGGTAAAAGGAGACATAGCAGGCAACTTCTGTATCTTGCCTTTTGAACTTAACGGCTACCTGAAGGGTGTAATAGCCTCCACGGGTATGTGAATAGAGACAGATTTTCGAAGTGGAAACATCGGTATGTGTCAGCAGATAATCGACTGCGGCATTGGTATCGCTTTCTGTTTCTGGTAGATGTTCAATAGGTAGTTTATCAATGAATCTGGCTGAATAGATATCGGGGGCCAAAACCACAAATCCCCTCGCTGCCATTCTTCTCGGCAAACGCTGAACCAGCTCATCCAAACCTCGCCTTCCATGTTGGAAAAGGACGCCTGGATATTTGCCCGGTTTTTTGGGTCTGTAGACTATTGCTGGTATTTCTGTGTTATCCAATGGATTGACGAAGCTGACTCTTTGCTCAGTCACTTTATGGGTGATTGGACTATTTATTACCCCATGTTCATACCATGCTTCGTCCCACCAAAATTTTTCCGATAGTGATTGAGTATTTACAGGTGCTTCAAGGTTACGACCGACAACGGTGTCGGAAGCGGTTATAATGGCGCTACTTTTAGAGTGGTTTTCACTATGTAAGCTTGCCGGCAGGATAAGCGTCAAAAGCGCCAGGCAGCATATAAAGAAAGAAGCTTTGGTGACTCTCATTGCCATCTCCAACAATGTTTTTTTCGATTGTGAATATGAATGTATTACTAGATTGAAATTACATTATGAATTATAACAGCTGAGTGAAAATCGGTAGCTGGCAGCAGATTGATTAATAGATGCTTATAGGCTTCAATTTTGTTAACTCACTAGCCCTGGTAACAAGCACAAACGTAGAAGACGATGTCTGGCCAAAGTGCATTGGTTGACTTTAAACAGATATGGATGAATCAACGACTCACTTCATTTTCCGGGCTGATGATACCCAGGTTGCGAGTTCATTAAAAGGCAGTGGTCGACTTATCAGAAAGCCTTGGATCAGGTCGCAATGCCAAGAGCTTAGCATTTCGAGTTGTTCTTGGTTCTCTACACCTTCAGCTATGCTATCAATCTTCAAACTTCGTGCCAGCCCCAGCAGTGCCGTTGTAATCTGAGCATCCTCTATATCATTGGTTAAATCACGTATAAAGGAACGGTCAATCTTAAGTGCGTCGACGTGAAACTGTTTTAAATAGGTAAGTGAGGAATAGCCTGTACCGAAGTCATCAATGGCAAGCCGGATACCACGAGCTGCGAGCTCTGCAGCATTTAACTGGCTAAGATCACGTTCCAATAGTGTGCTCTCAGTGATCTCCATTTCCAACTGTTGAGGGGTTATACCTGATTCACTTACTGCTTCATCGATAAGTGACAGCAGTTCTGGTTGTTGAAATTGCGTTGCTGAAAGATTGATACACATGCGCAAACCGGATACCCCTCCCTGTTCCAATTGTCTGAGTGCATTGCATGCCTTTTGTAATATGCTTCCAGTGAGGCGGGTTATCAGGCCGGTCTCTTCCAGTACTGGTACAAAGTGTTCCGCCGACTGCAGTTCACCAACCTTTCTCCAACGCAAAAGTGCCTCGATGGCAATTAGCTCATTGGTATCACTACGTACCTGGGGTTGGTAATGCAGTTCAAATTCATCATTTTCAAGCGCTTGACGCAGATCTGATTCTAGTGCGAGCCGTTTATGAGCCAAGCGGTCGAGTTCCGGGGTGAAGAAGCTGAATACCGCTTTGCCTTGTTCCTTGGCTAAATACATCGCAGTATCAGCATTTTTGATCAATGCATCGGTTTCTGTTGCGTCCTTCGGATAGAGTGCGACGCCAATACTGGTTGTGATGAAAAGATCACGGTGATCGATCTTGAATGCCGGTGTCATGGTCCGGATTATATTTTGTGCGACCTTTTGCGGACTAAACTCTTCATTGAGATCCTCAACGATCAGTGTGAACTCGTCACCTCCCATACGAGCCAGGGTGTCACTTTCCCGAACAATGGATTTCAGACGTTTCCCGACATGGCGCAACAACTCATCGCCCACACCGTGGCCAAGCGCATCATTGATCGACTTGAATCGATCCAGATCAAGGAATAATAATGCAAACTCGCTCTGCCTGCGGCGGGCCTGCTTTATTGTATGGTTGAGTCGTTCATAGAATAGATTTCGGTTGGGTAAGCCGGTAAGGGCGTCATAGTTTGCAAGTTGCTGCAGCTGCTCGTTGGAGCGTTGTTGTTCAGTGATATCCTGGATAGTACCGATAAAACCGACAATACCATCCTTCAGATGGTGTTCGGGTTCTCCGTGAATGAACAGGGTGCGGGACTCACCATCCGCACGACGGATTTTGAAATTAGCGGATACAGGCTGTTTGAAGCGTCCCTGCAAAATCGCAAAAACCTTTTCCTGATCTTCCGGTACGACATACTTAAGCAGGTTTTGAACCTCAGGTTCAAAAGCTCGATAGTCGACACCAAACGTCTTGTAAGCACCATATGAAAGCACCATGTTCGTTTTACCAAGTCGCCACTCCCAGTAGCCGAATGCGGCCATTTCCTGAGCCCGGTCAAGTAACCTTCCTGCCTTATCAAGGTCGTCTGCCATTTTGTTCAGTGAACTGGCAAGACGGCCCAGCTCGTCACTGGTGTCTTCGACAAGCCTGTGTTCGAGATTGCCTGCTGCATAATGTTCAGCTGCATCCGTCATCTTGCGGAGCGGGCGTGATAGTGAAACCGACAGACGCCAGCTGATCACTGTTGTGATGATGACAACCAACCCCAGGCTGGTGACAGTTATCAAGAGGAAGCCCTCTTGGAACTCTTGCCATACTTTGGCTACTTCAGTTGCCAACACGTTGGTGAGTTGTTTATGATCCGAATCAATCAGTTCGACTTTTGCGTAACCGGCAATCTCATCACCATAACCGATTACGAAATAGAGCAGATTGCCGTCCTCGATCGGTACAATAAGTGGGCTGCCAGGTATTAGATTTTCTGGAATATCAACTTTTTCGCCATAGCTTGAGTTTTCGATTGAACCATCGGTAACAACACGACTGTCGGAGTCGAGGATCAACAGAGAGTCCGGTTGCAGCCAGCTATGGATCTGAGCCAGCTCCTCGTTAAGAGTCGATATGTCGATGTTGTATAAAGTATTGAACAATCGGTTGCTTAGATAGTTGGCACTGTTCTGAAGGGCAATAAGATCGATAGATGTATGTACCTCTGAAAATGACTCGACTAATTCTGAGCGCAATTCATTGGTGCGCTGAAACACAAGATATCCAGACAGAGTGATAACCAGAAGAATGATTGCAACTAGAAATACAGCAAAGTGCAGTGCATATTTAGTGCTGAGTTTTCGTAGTGAGAAGTTCATTGGCTCTTTTCAAGCACGGTTGACCAGTAATTCAGGTTCTTCCGGTCTTGATCGTTGAGACGCTCCAGTTGTTTGATACGCGCCGCCTCCTGCAGTGCGTTTCGTCCAAGATCGTTGGTATGCGCTTCCAGTAATGCCTCGATTACAGCCTGTCGCACTGACATCTCAATATTAGGTGTAAAGGAGAATAGCCAACGTACTACTGGTCGTGTGCGATGGATGATTTTGAGGTCTTTGCGGATGCCAGTTGGTACTCGATTCCAGTCACCATTATTGAAAGCACCAGCATCGGTGCGACCACGATGTACCCAATAGGCCTGATTGAGCTCAGAATCAGCGAACACATAGCGCACAGAATCTGAGGGGAGATTCTTGTCCTCGTCAGCACCAAGTGGGATACCTGCAGCCAATAATTCAGCGCGTGGTACGAAATAGGCCGATGTTGAGCGTGGCGCCTCGAAGGCTATCGACTTTCCCCTTAGATCCTCAAGACTGTTGATCCCGCTGTCGCTGCGGACAAAAAATACCGTGTGGTATTGTCGCTGTCCCTTTCGCCACACCAGTAGGGTCGGCTCCAGCTCGACACTGCGACGTTTGATCACCAGTGTTGGCATTACGCCCTCTATCAGAGCATCAACCCTGGTGTTGCTGATATGATTGGCCATTTCGTTGATATCATCCGCAATAACCAGCTTCACAGGTTCGATTCCATGGGGGGCCAGTTCACGCTCCAGATAGCGGTGCAGGGCGGAGAATTGGGTCAGTGCATGGTCGGGTTTGTCGGTCCGCTCATTGATCACGCCAAGACGAAACTCTGAGGCTGTTACCATCTGACAAGGCACGCCTAAACTGAGTAAAACCAAGAGTAGATTTGATACCAGCCAAAACCGCATTTGTTATCCCTCCCCATCATCTAATTTTAGTCAATAATACAATGGTTCAGTGGATTATCGGCGAAAATATGGTGCTATATACCCAATGGGATATAGGGGGAAACTAGTGGGTTTTTCAGTAGGCAAACGCTTAAGGAGATAACGAAAATATTCAAGAAAGCTACTATTTAATGGCCGGGTAACCTGAAGATTGTTCAAATATATGATTTATTTTGAATTATTTGACAAATACCCATCTACAAATTCTGACTAGATCTATGACAACCTATAATAATTTGTTTGTATTTTTGGCAAGGGACATAAACTGTTATTTCATTGAACCTGAATACGATTGTAATCCGGGTTCCTGTGGTGAACTGAAAACCTATGCAGTTGATCTAAAAAAATGATCGAATAGGGGTAGGTTCAGGAGTAGTTACAGAGATCAGTTAAAACGAGTCGATGACAAGAAATAAGAATTTAGATACTATTTCACAGCAAAAGAGTCATCTAATTTGTGTTGTGAGAAGAGTCGACTATGGATTAAATCACTATAACTTAATTGCTATGGGATGATTCACATGAAATCGGAAAGTTCACCAGACAAACTCGATCAAATCGTTGCCGAGGCACGCCGGAACCGGGAACAGAGGGAAAAGGGCTATCGTGAACAGGCGTTGAAGATGTACCCCTGGGTATGCGGGCGTTGTGCAAGGGAGTTTACCCGGGAAAACCTGCGCGAGCTGACCGTGCATCACCGGGATCACAATCACGACAACAATCCGGCCGATGGCAGCAATTGGGAGTTACTGTGTATCTACTGCCATGACAACGAGCACTCCCGCTACAAAGATTCCAGCTACGGTGATGCATCCGACAGCAAACAGACAAGCAGTGCGACCCATAACCCTTTCGCCAATTTGGCTAGCATGCTTGAGGAGAAGAAGTAACAGATGTCAGCAATAGAGTTTTCCAATGATGAGAAAACATTCATCGTGCATAAGATCAAAAACTATTTCCGTGAAAAACTCGATCAGGAGATAGGGCAGTTCGATGCAGAGTTTCTACTGGATTTCTTCTCTGAAGAGATCGGTTCCTATTATTACAACCGCGGCTTGCAAGATGCCCGTGCAGTGCTTGAGAGCCGGCTGGAAAATATTGATGAGGCTTTGTATGAGATTGAAAAGCCAACTGAATTTGCACGCTAGCTGCTATTAGTACAATCAGTTGTCTCAATTTCAATATGGGTGCAAATACGATTCACTATCTGTTTTATGCCTAAATGGAACTGCAGAGGCGGAAATAACTATAACGAACTTAATCAGTAAGTAAACTGGGTGGGGTAGGGTCATATCACACAAAGTACCCAGTGACAGTAATCGACTTTTTTTTGGCGGCCAAACAACCAATCTTTTGAGTCGTTATTTGGACATGCTGTCAAGGGTCTTTTGTAACTTGCTCAATGCTTCTTCTCGCTGCTTTGAAGTTAGCCGTTGTATGTTCTGAAGTTTCCAAGTCACAGCGGGTAGGTCTTGTGCATGTGAGTGTTTCAGAAGATCCCAGTTTGGTACTCCGCTCTTGAGTGACAGCAGAAATCGTTTGTGATTATCAGTCAATTGGTGCCTTAGGATTTCTAACATTTTATGACGGGTATCTTCCAACTGCCTGACAGTAACAGTCTGTAGAGACATGCCTCGGAACTGTTGTTCAAATACCGGTTGCAGTGGCTGCAGTCTCGGTGCGAGTAGTTCAGCGATAGGGCGGTTGCTGCTTATCAGATAGACAACGAACAGCTCCATCAACTCGGAGGTTATGCCTTCATTTTCAAGCAGTATCATCACATCAAACAGGTCGCGGGGATGTTGCCTGTCGAGAGCGGCTACCAGTTTGCCGGCATACAGTTCTTCCAGCGACAAAACCTGGGTTTCAACGTAACCAAACTGATCGGCTACTGAATCTACGACTGGGATCTCACTGGCATCAAGCACGCTGCCTCGCAGAACCGGGGAGACCTCAATCTTGATCGAAACGCCGCCGGCAGTTACCTGCAGACGCTGAGTGTAATTACCTTCTCCTGGGATCGCACTCACAAATGTTCTTGCAAGTACGCGCTCTACATCACCGGCAATCCGTTTCACTCCATCTTCAATTGCAGACAACGCGGTATCCCGGTCATCCAATGGAAGATAAGTCAGATCGATATCCACCGAGAGTCGTGGTAGGTCACGAACAAACAGATTGATTGCTGTACCGCCCTTCAGGGCAAATCGAGGCTCCTGTGCTACCAGCGGCAGAACACGCATAACAAGCTCTACCTGACGGTAATAGGGATTACTTCGGTTTAGCATGGAAGGCGTCAGGTACCGTTATTTGGTAGTGCTTGTCCAGTCTGCCGCCTCGCGTAACCAAGCGTTTACCGCGTCCCAGATCGACAGCGTCTAAGTCTATGCGCTTTGTCCACGGATAGGCATAGTGGTTGGCGAGAAAAAGGAACAATCGTTTTGCCTTATTGTGAACACAAGATCCCAACAAGGCGTTGACCACAGTTGGTCGTGCTGTGGTCAGCCCTTCGAATAGCTCGGCGGCAAACGAAAATGAGGCCGGTGTCTCGTCCACTTCACTTAGAACTTCAAGGATCGCCCGCTCCGGAGCAGACACGCGTATTGTCCAGTCGCGCACTTTTGTCGGCAGCATCACCCAAGCCTGTTCAGGGTCTTGGGTAAAGAGGCACCGGCGATGAAAAGAAAGCGGTGTATTAAGAGACACCTGTTCGACCCAGGATGGAGGCCGGTCTTTTCCCCATACATGGACGCTGGCATCGCCGCTGAGTGACAGGTAGTGGGCTAAACCCTGGCGATTGAGGGCAGTAACGCCACCGATATGCAGCTGTCGCTGACCCAACTTTTGTAGCCCAAGTACAACCCCTTCCCAGGTAACCGGTTCACCCGGTCGGGCGTAAACACGACTGCCAAGGGACTTGAGCCATCCACTTTGTACATATTTGCGAACCAGCTGGGGAGTGTAGCCATTGGCCGATAGCCAAGTGCTGGGTATTGCTACCCCCTCAGGAATCAACTGCTGCAGCCGGTTTAATTTATCGTCTTTACGTATACCCATGGTATATTTATAGAGTAAATTATGAACCAAAGATAGGTTCTAGTTCAATTAAACTAAAAAAAATATACTTAAGGTTTAGTTTTTTGAATTTAAGTGAACAATGAAAATCTAGAAAGAGAGCTGGCCCGTTTAGTGTGGAAAGGCCAACCTGAGATTGCCGTGAAGAGGGTGAAGTGTTCGTTTCTATTTTTGGTGGGCCCACTAGGACTCGAACCTAGGACCAAGGGATTATGAGTCCCCTGCTCTAACCAACTGAGCTATGGGCCCGAAAACGGCAGGATTCTAACAGATCCCATCACCGCCGGTATAGCTGGTGATGCTACCTATCTCCAATCCGGGTTTAATCGTTGTCGAGGAAGCTGCGGAGTCTGTCGGAGCGGGAAGGGTGGCGCAGTTTGCGCAACGCCTTGGCTTCGATCTGACGGATACGCTCACGGGTGACGTCGAACTGTTTGCCCACTTCTTCAAGGGTGTGGTCGGTGTTCATGTCGATGCCGAAGCGCATACGCAATACTTTCGCTTCGCGGCTGGTAAGGCCGGCGAGCATGTTTTGGGTGGCTTCTCCCAGTCCCTCGGCGGTGGCCGATTCGATCGGGGATACCACACCGGAATCTTCGATGAAGTCGCCCAGGTGGGAGTCTTCGTCGTCGCCGATGGGGGTCTCCATGGAGATCGGTTCCTTGGCGATCTTCAGCACCTTGCGGATCTTGTCTTCCGGCATCTCCATGCGCTCCGCCAGCTCTTCCGGAGTGGCTTCGCGGCCCATCTCCTGGATCATCTGACGGGAAATACGGTTTAGCTTGTTGATCGTCTCGATCATGTGTACCGGGATACGGATGGTGCGGGCCTGGTCCGCGATGGAGCGGGTGATGGCCTGACGGATCCACCAGGTGGCGTAGGTCGAGAATTTGTAGCCGCGACGATATTCGAACTTGTCCACCGCCTTCATCAGGCCGATGTTGCCTTCCTGAATCAGGTCGAGGAATTGCAGACCCCGGTTGGTGTACTTCTTGGCGATCGAGATCACCAGTCGAAGGTTGGCTTCGACCATCTCTTTTTTCGCACGGCGGGCTTTCGCTTCACCGATCGACATCTTGCGGTTGGTCTCTTTGACCTCACCGATGCTCAGCTGGCAGTCGGCTTCGATGGCAACCAGACGCTTCTGGGTGCGCAGAATCTCTTCTTTGTGCTCCTGCAGGGCTTCCGCATAGGATTTGCCGCTGCTCAGCTGATCTTCGATCCACTCCAGATTGGTCTCGTTGTCCGGGAAGGAGGCGATGAACTCTTTACGCGGCATGCGCGCCTTGTCGACGCAGAGATGCATGATGATGCGCTCCTGGTTACGGATGCGCTCGATGATATCTCTCAGGGTGGCGACCAGCAGATTGAAGGTAGCGGGCACCAGTTTGAATTCGAGGAACGTCTCGGAGACGGTATCCACCGCTTTCTGGGTTTTGCTGTTGGCCCGGCCGTTCTTTTTCAGTGAGTTGCAGAGGGCGTTGTAGCGCTTGCGCAGCTCTTTGGCCTTGGCGGCGACTTCCTCCGGGTCCGGTCCGGTATTCTCCGGTTCGTCATCTTCAGAGTCGTCGTCATCGTCGTTGTTTGCCTGGTTATCCCCGTTGGATTCCTCTTTCAGGGCCTGGGGCTGCACTGGGGTGGGAATCTCATCTGGCTCGTTGGGATCGATGAAACCGCTGGTGATATCCGCCAGACGGGCCTCACCCTCTTCAACCTTCTCAAGCTGGGTGCAGAGCAGATCAACAGTGGGAGGGAAGGTGGCCAGGGCGGCAGAGACCTGATTCAGGCCCTCTTCAATGCGCTTGGCGATACGCAGCTCGCCTTCACGGGTCAGCAGCTCCACGGTACCCATCTCACGCATGTACATGCGTACCGGGTCGGTGGTGCGACCAAATTCACTGTCTACGCTGGCCAGAGCGGCAGCGGCTGCTTCAGCGGCATCCTCGTCGGTGGTGACAGCCGAATCACTCAGGGTGTTGTCTTCAAGGTCAGGCGCGGACTCATGGACAGTGATGCCCATATCATTGATCATCCTAATGATATCCTCGATCTGTTCGGGCTCAACGATGCCTTCAGGAAGGTGATCATTAACTTCCGCGTAAGTAAGGAAACCCTGTTCCTTACCTTTTGCAATCAGTTGTTTTAATTGAGATTGCTGCTGTTCCTGGTTCATCTTCTACCTTGTTGTGAGACGAGGTTGGTTATGCCGAGACTGAACTCGCCATATTAGCACATTTTCATATTGTTGCACTAGTTACAGATTGGGATGCTTTGGATTACGATTTGTTTTCATCCTGTTGTTTCTTTCCCGGGTAGCGCTGTTTTATCTCTTCAAGCTGCTGTTCAGACAATTCACTTGGCGGAATATTCCCCAATTGAGGGCGTCTCTGCTTATGAAACTGCGCATTCAATCTGCGAAGTGCATCACGAAACTCTGTGGCCTGATCCATCCCAGGCAGGTCAAATTGGTAGTTCGCCTGAGCCAGTTTGTTGAGATGGGCAAAGTAGTCTGTGTCCCGCCAGCGCTCGATCAGTGCTGCTTTACTAAGCGTAGGTTGACTTCTAATAATTTCAAGTAGTTGCTTGAGAATTGTGATGCCCGGATTATCCCAACCCTGCCAGTCTGCAGAGACCTCATCAGCCACTTCATAGAGATCGGGATGGTCGAGCAATAGTGCAATAGCGGTGCGGATTGGGGTGGGTGCCTGAGACTTGTTCGGCGTCGCTTTTGCTGGTTTCCTTTGGGGTGTGGTTGGTGCGTCGTCCAGGTGTCCCGCTTTCAGGCCGACCAACTCTTCCAGTCGCTCGAACATCATCTGCCGGAATACCCCTTTGGGTAGCTTCTCCAGGTGAGGTTTGGCCAGTTGGGCCAGTTTGGCGCGGCCGTCGATACTCTCCATGTGCACCTGGGATGAGAGGTGTTGTAGAAGGAACTCGGAAAGGGGTGTGGCTGCTTCGATGCGCCGCTGGAAGGCTTCGCGGCCCTCTTTGCGTACCTGGGTATCCGGGTCTTCACCCTGGGGCAGAAACAGAAATCGCACTTCCCGGCCATCCCGCATCAGCGGCAGGCTGGTGTTGAGTGCCTTCCAGGCCGCATCCCGACCGGCCCGGTCCCCATCGAAGCAGAAGATCACTTCCGGGCAGTTGCGAAAGATCAGCTCCAGATGCTCGTGGGTGGTGGCGGTTCCCAGCGTTGCCACGGCGTTTTGTATGTTGTGTTGCGCCAGCGCCACCACATCCATATAGCCTTCGACCACCAGCAGGTTGCTGATCTCCCGGTTGGCCTGACGGGCTTCGTAGAGGCCGTAGAGTTCCCGGCCTTTGTGAAACAGGGAGGTTTCGGGGGAGTTCAGGTATTTGGGCTTGTCGTCTCCCAGCACCCGGCCGCCAAAACCGATCGTTCTGCCGCGGGGATCCCGGATCGGAAATATGATCCGGTTTCTGAAGCGATCGTACTGTTTGCCGTTGCTCTCACTCAGCAGGCCGCACTTGTTGAGCCTCTCAAGGCTCGTTTTGTCGTCGCCCAATGTGCCGGTCAGGTTGTTCCAACCGGGTGGAGCGAAGCCGATCCCGTAGTTGGCAGCGATCTGGCCGCTCATGCCCCTCGATTTCAGATAGTCCACCGCAGCCGGGCTCTCAGCATGGTGTTTGAGTTGCTGCTGATAGAAGCGGGCGGCCTTTTCCATCAGCTCATAGAGCGGCCTTAAGTCTGGTCCCTGCTCATTTCCCCCCTCTCTGGGGACTTCCAGGCCGGCCGACTGGGCCAGCTCTTCGACCGCTTCAACAAATCCCAGGTTGTCATACTCCATGAGAAAGCCGATCGCCGAGCCGTGGGCGCCGCAACCGAAGCAGTGGTAGAACTGTTTGCTGGGGCTGACGGTGAAGGAGGGGGTTTTTTCATCATGAAACGGACAGCAGGCCTGGAACTCCTTGCCAGCCTTTTTCAGCGGTACCCGTCGGTTGATGACATCGACGATGTCAACCCGATTGAGAAGCTGATCGATAAAGTGTGTGGGGATCTTTCCTGCCATAGTTGTCAGTTGGCCACAGTGGAGGCCCTGACAGCAAGGATAACCGAAACTAGAGAGAGCTGCTTCAGCGGGGTATTATCCGGCCAGCTTTTGTTTAACCAGGCCGCTGACCTTGCCCATGTCAGCACGACCCTGCATCTGAGGTTTGAGCTTGCCCATCACCTTGCCCATGTCCTGCATACCGGCGGCACCGACTTCCTGAATGGCGCTTTCGATCATGCTGGCGACTTCCTCATCACTCAGACCGGCAGGGAGATACTCTTCGATGATGGCGATTTCGCTTTTTTCCTGGTCTGCCAGCTCCTGGCGACCGGCGGATTCGTACTGTTCCACTGAATCCCGGCGCTGTTTGATCATCTTATCCAGGATGGCCAGAACCTGACTGTCGTCAAGTTCTGCCCGCTCGTCGACCTCACGTTGTTTGATTGCCGCAGTGATCAGCCTCAAGGTGCCTAAACGCTCCTTGTCCTTGGCTTTCATGGCCGTCTTGACATCATCTTGGATGCGCTGTTTCAACATGGAGGAGTCCGTGAGGGTCTGACGGGATCAGCGATCAGTACTGACGTTCGAACCGACGGCTCTCGCGGGAGACCTTCTTCAGGTTGCGCTTTACGGCAGCAGCGGCTTTGCGCTTGCGTTCCCAGGTGGGCTTTTCATAGAACTCACGGCGACGGACTTCGGCAAGAATACCGGCCTTCTCGCAGGAGCGCTTGAAACGGCGCATGGCAACTTCAAATGGTTCGTTCTCTTTAACGTGTACGTTTGGCATCTATGCTGTATCCTCGCTACTTTTAGCTTCGCCGACAATCGAAAGGCGGGAATTCTACTCATTGCCACCCGAGTTTGCAAAGGTGTGGCGTAAAAAAATCGGTTTGAATCCACATCACTATGCGAATTTTAGGTATTGAGACCTCCTGTGACGAGACCGGGGTTGCTATATACGACCATGATGAGGGGTTATTGGCGGAGGCTCTGCACAGTCAGATTGCTATTCATCAGGAGTATGGTGGGGTGGTGCCTGAATTGGCGTCCCGGGACCATGTGCGCAAGCTGCTGCCACTGATCCGCCAGCTGTTCGCGGATGCAGATATCGGCCAGCAGAGCCTTGATGGCGTCGCCTTTACCACAGGCCCCGGCCTGGTGGGGGCGCTGATGGTCGGTGCTTCGGTAGGGCGCAGTCTGGCCTGGGCCTGGGGGGTACCGGCGATCGGAGTACACCATATGGAGGGGCATCTGCTGGCGCCGATGCTGGAGGCAGAGCCTCCTGAGTTTCCCTTCATCGCCATGCTGGTTTCCGGTGGGCACACCCAACTGGTGGAGGTGCAGGGTGTCGGCCACTACCGGTTGATGGGGGATTCATTGGATGATGCAGCCGGCGAGGCCTTCGATAAAACCGCGAAACTGCTGGATCTGCCCTATCCAGGTGGGCCTGAGCTCTCCAAACTGGCGACCCAGGGGAGTCCTGATCGCTATCGGTTTCCCCGCCCGATGACCGACCGTCCCGGCCTCGATTTCAGTTTCAGTGGCCTCAAGACCTTTGCCCTGAACACCCTGCAGGATGCGGCCAAAGCGGAGGGGGAGCCGATTTCAGAACAGACCCGGGCCGATATCGCCCGTGCTTTCGAAGAGGCGGTGGTGGATACCTTGATGATCAAGTGTCGGCGCGCGGTGCGCGAGACTGGGATCAAGCGCCTGATCATGGCAGGTGGTGTCAGCGCCAATCAACACTTACGGGAGCGGATTGGCGAGATGATGACCAAGGAGGGTGGGGCGGCCTACTATCCCAGGCTGAAGTTCTGCACCGACAATGGGGCGATGATCGCTTATGCCGGGTGTCAGCGGTTGATGGCCGGT
>JAHRHW010000175.1 GCA_019100305.1 Candidatus Thiodiazotropha taylori
ACCTTTTTTTCATCATGGATGAGGCTCATCAGTGCATTGAAGTCTCCGCTGTAGACCGGCTCGGAGAAGTAGGCATAACCGCCGGGCTTGAGCACCCGCGCGATCTCATCCATCGCCTGGGCCATCAGCTCTGCCGGCACATGGTGGAGTGACTTCAACATCCAGACTGCGTCCAGACTCTCGTCCGGCTCACTGATCGACTGCGCCCCCTCCAGCCGGAACTCAAGATTCTCAATCGACTCCTGCAGATTCTTACGATGTTGTATCTGGTCCACCTCGGTGGCGATGAAACGGGCACTGGGATAGCGTCGGGCCAGGTTTTTTGTCAGCCAGGCAGAGCCGCAACCCAGCTCGATTCCACGCATCCCATCGAACCGCAGGAGTTGCTCCATGAGGTCCAGTTCCCGGCCTGTGACATAGGCTTCAGGCCGATCAAGAACCATTTGATTTGCTGACATTTTATTACTGCTCCAGTATCTTATCCTGTTTCGCAGTCCATTCTACGCTATAGGTTTCCACAACGTGCGACTCGATGGGATAGTTAATTGGTTCGACCGGCTGCGGCTGCAGCTCTCCCGTCATGACGCGCTTTTGATTCTGTCGGTAATGGGGCTGGTATGCGGCTTTCTTGCGGGTATGGTGATCGTCCTGTTTCGCCTGCTTGTGGAGTCGATCCAGGCATCCATGCTACCGGGCGGCCAGGTGGAGAACTATGAAGCCCTGCCGCCGCTGATTCAGTTCGCTCTGCCGGTGATCGGCGGACTGCTGCTGGGTCTGATGTTCGTGCGCTTCTCCAAAGGACTCCATGTGCTGGGCATTGCACGGGTCATGGAGCGCCTGATCTACCACCAGGGTCACCTCTCCCTGCGCGGGCTGCTACTGCAGTTCTTCGGTGCCGCCATCGCCATCATTACCGGCCACTCGGTGGGTAGAGAGGGCCCCCATGTGTTTCTCGGTGCCGCCAGTGGTTCACTGCTCGGCCAGTACCTCTCACTGCCCAACAACAGTATTCGCATCCTGGTCGGTTGCGGCACCGCAGCCGGCATCTCCGCCTCTTTCGATACCCCGCTGGCGGGTGTGATCTTTGCCCTGGAAGTGGTGATGATGGAGTACACCCTGATCAGCTTCATACCCATCATGCTGGCTGCGGTCAGCGCCAACAGCCTCTCCCTGGTGATGTTCGAGGGAGAGCGGGTTTTCGACCTGGAGATCATACAACTCGGCTCGTTGCATGAACTGGCATTCATCCTGATGCTGGGACTGGCCGCCGGTACTGTCTCAGCAGCCTATGTTCAACTGATCGAATTCATCTCCGACAAGAGTCAGAAAATGAGTATCTGGCTGCGCAACCTGAGCGCCGGTCTACTGGTCGGCCTGTGTGCGCTGGTCGCCCCCCAGGTCATGGGCATCGGCTATGACACAGTCAATCAGATATTATTGGGCGAAATCGGCTTGAGTCTGCTGGCACTTCTGGTGGTGGCGAAGCTGATCGCCACTGCGGCAAGTATCGGACTGGGTATCCCGGGAGGCACCATCGGCCCCGCTCTGTTCATCGGCGCAGCACTCGGCGGGCTGTTTGCTCCTCTCCCCTCACTGCTACTCGAAGGGCCGGTTTCCGACCCTGGTGTCTATGCCCTGATCGGTATGGCTGCGCTGATGGGTGCCGCACTGCAGGCACCACTGGCCGCCCTGACCACAGTAATTGAACTGACCCACAATCCGGAAATCATCATGCCCGGTATGCTGGCCATTGTGGTGGCCAGCCTGGTCAGCAGCGAGGTGTTCGGTAAATCCTCCATGTTTCACACCCTGCTGGAAGCCACAGGACTGAATTACCATACCGATCCGGTGATGCAGTCCCTGCGCCGTACCGGTGCCGCTGAATTCATGAACCGCAGTTTTGTTCAGCTCGATGCCACCCTGAGCCGGGAGGCGGCCAAGATGGCACTTAACCAGAAACCGGAGTGGGTACTGATCAATGGCCCAGATGATGAACTGGCACTGATGCCCAGCGTCGAACTGTTACGCAACCTGGAACTGCAGGATGATGTAGAGATCAATCTTCTGAAAATCCCGGCAACCCGCTATCAGATGTCTCCCATCCGCATGCAGTCCACCCTGCAGGAGGCGCTGGAAACACTGGACAACAGCAGTGCGGAAGCACTCTATATCGAGTGGTTTGATGAGGCGCACTATTGGCGTATTCAAGGCATCCTGACCCGTGCCCAGATCGAATCCGCCTACCGCTTTTGAAAACTCATGCTAACGATTTAAAAAAACACCAACATCTTGCGCCGAAAAAGCATAAGATATTACTAATTTTTTAAACGACGTAGAGAGGGGGCGTATGAACGACACTATCAGTAACCCGGACACTATCCTCGTTGATGAGCAACCCGTCAGGCTCGATGAGCTGCTGGCGGAGTATCACAAGCTGAAAGCGGACGCCGAAGAGGAGAAGAAGCAGGAGAAAAAGGCGGTCAGGCGCTTCAAGCGGGAAGAGGAGCTGAAACCCTACCAGGCTGAACTGATCAAGATGCAGCAGTATCTGGAGAAGACCCGCACCCGAATGATCATCCTCTTCGAAGGGCGGGACGCAGCCGGTAAAGGCGGCACCATTCGTCGAGTCACCCGCTACATGAACGAGAAGCACTACCGGGTGGTTGCCCTGGGCAAGCCCACAGACGAACAGAAGACCCAGTGGTTCTTTCAGAAGTATGTCACCCAATGCCCACGCGGCGGCGAAGTGGTACTGTTCGACCGCAGCTGGTACAACCGGGCCGTGGTTGAACCGATTTTCGGCTTTTGCACTGATGAAGAGTACGAGAATTTCATGATCGGCTGCCCCGGTTTTGAAAAGGATCTGGTTCGTCAGGGCACCATACTGGTAAAGCTCTACTTCTCGGTTACCAAAGAGGAGCAGGCCAGGCGATTCGAACGACGGAAAAACGATCCATTGCGGCAATGGAAACTGTCGGAGATCGACGTCCAGGCCCAAGACAGATGGGACGATTTCACCCAGCAGAAGTATGAGATGCTGAAGCGCACCAACACCACACATGCCCCATGGACGACCATTCGCTCAAACGATAAACACCTGGCCCGGCTCAACGCCATGCGGGTGATACTCAATTCAGTGCCATACGAGCGCCTGAACCCGGATCTTGATTTTGTTCCGGATCCAGCTGTGGTGGTCTCCGGTTCCAGAGATCTGGAACTGATGGAGGCTCAACTTCTGCAACAGGGTAAATTCGTCGGCTGATCCCTTGCAGCGCCGGGTGAAGGCCCGGCGTTGTACTTTACGAGATGTTCTGAGACAACCGAATTCCACTTCGGCGGGGATTCTCCGCTAACGGATCATAGGCTAAATTTGTCATATCCCATGGTCTGTCAACAGGAACCCTAGCGACTCTGATGAACCAAAGCACCGACCTGATCCTGCTGGCTCTGCTGTGGCTTGGTTACTTCCTGATTCACTCCACTCTGGCCTCGTTGACCATCAAACAGTGGCTGGCCAGCCGCTTTCCCCGCTTAACCCCCTGGTATCGAATTCTTTTCAATCTGCTGGCAACCGTTCTGCTGATCCCGCCACTGATCGTGACCTGGATGCTACACAGTGAACCGCTTTGGATGTGGCAGGGAGTCTGGTCCCTGTTGGCCTACACATTGATGCTGCTGGCCGGCCTGGGATTTGTCTGGTCTCTGCGCTTTTATGACGGACAGGAGTTCCTCGGATTCAGCCAGCTGGCCCGACGACAGCAGCAGACGGCCGACCAGGAAAAGCTGCACATCTCACCCATGCATCGGTATGTACGCCACCCCTGGTACAGCCTCGGGTTGCTGCTTGTCTGGAGCCAGGATATGGATCCTGCCCGCCTGGTCTCGGCACTCTCAATCACCCTCTATCTGTGGCTGGGCTCCAGATTGGAGGAGCAAAAACTGGTGGTTTTTCATGGCGAAACCTACCGGCAGTACCGGCAAAAGGTTCCCGGATTGATCCCCAGACCCTGGCGCTACCTTTCCGAACCAGAGGCCCGTGAGCTGCAGAATCGATCGCCCCTAAAAAAGGGGGCATAAGCCCCCTCTCAGGTTCACCGAACAACTTTTTATCAGTAGCTGGGATCCCAGAAATTACCCTGACCATACGGCGCAGGACCATAGCCATATCCGGGATACCGGGGGGTGCTCATCGCTCCAGGATTCCCATAGGGTCCCTGGCAGCCGTGACCGCAGGCTTGGCCGTGTCCCGGTCCCATGCCGTGACCCCGACCCATTCCCATGTGTCTTTTGTGCATGGCATGGCAGGCGGCACGCTCTTCATCGGTCATCCCTTCAATCACTGCCTGGTGTTTTGCCCACTCCTCTGCCATCGCCTTTTGGCGAGCTACCCATGGTGGTGTTTCAGGCATTTCAACACCCTGCTGCTGCGCCTGCTCCCGCATCTTCTTATAGCGCTCCTGACGATAGGCGTCACGCTCCTCAGGGCTCATATTCATCATCTTCTCATGGTGCTGACGACGCTCATCCGCCGATGGCCTGTTGGCTCCCATCTGCGACATATGCCAGGGTGGATGGGCCGGCAGCATCACACCAGCCTCTTCCGCACGACTGCGCAGCTCCTCATAGCGGCTCTCCCGCTCCTTCCAGCGTTGTGCATAAGCACTATCCGCTTCGGTTGCAGCCTCAGCCTGCGCAACCGGCTCTGACGGCATGCTGGCCTCAGCAACGGGTTCAGCCGCCTGATCTCCACCAGCCGCTTCACTCTGATCCGATTGCGGCGCAGCCTCCGCTGCGGCCTCTGCCATTTGTGCTTCAGCTGACACAATCGGAGCCAGCCCGGTGGCAGCGGCTTCTGCCATCTCAGCTGCCTCCCCAGCGGCCTCTTCTGCGTTGATTACGGCACTGAAGGGCAGCAGAGAAGCCACCATCAGAGTCAAGAGTTTTTTCTTATACATGCTCAGATCTCCTTCGATGATCCAGATTGGGATAAGGGGATTAAACCGACAACCGGACAGCCGCTGACCAGCCTACTCCCCCGGGCAGATTCAGGTCCAATCAGGGCAGCTTACCAGTTGTCAGATTTAAGTCAGTTTACCGAGGCTTCAGGCGCCTCTTGTTCTACAGTTTTCTTATTCTGAGATTTGAGTGTAGCAACCTTTCCGGCAAGTTCAGCCAGTAATCCGTCCATTCCCTTGGTTTTCACCAGGTTTCTGAATGATGTGCGGTAGTTACTGACCAGACTCACTCCATCCACTGCCACATCGTAAGCATACCAGTCATCATTCCGGAAACGTAACTTGTAACTGACCGGCAGCTCTTTATTCGAGGCCACAATGTAGGTCTGCACATTCGCCAGCTTACCCTTCAGGCGCTCTCGCCCCATGCGCACTTTCTGATTGGTATAGCTGTCCATAGCAGAATAGTAGGTCTGTTCGAGCAGTTCACGAAACAGTGTAATGAACTGTTCCCGCTGCGCGGCCGTGGCCTTACGCCAGTTGGCCGCCAATATCACCTGGGACATCGACTCATAGTCGAAGCGCGAGCGGACGATGGTTTTGACCATGTCGCGACGCTCCGCCTTCTCCAGTCTCTCGTCCTTGAGGATCTCGAGAACCTTATCCACCGTCTCTTTGACCCGCTCTGATGGCGTAACCTTGGCTGCAGCAGGCAGACTGGTGGTAAAGGTCAGCGTTAGTAGCAAAACTGAAAGCAATCTCATCATCGATCTTTTCCCTTATTATTAGCTGGTTGTTGAGACAACGGAATTCACGAAAGGTGCTCGGGTGATGCTGCCGAGGATGCGCGCCAAAGCCCGGCTAGAGGCGGCAAAACAGTCCCAGCAACGCGTATTGGATTCTTGTTTACGGACCCTAGCTCTACTCCCCTGTCTCCTCATCAGAAACAGGCACGCTGTTTGGTACAATTGACAAATGTTGACGTTTTGAACTGCCGCTATACTCATCGATACGCCAACAGATGGAGACACGCCGGGCGTCGTCACTGTCTTCCGCCCCGACGATATGGCTGTACTGTAACACTACCATTTCCGTCTCATCCGGAAGTATCAGCCGGTAACTGATTTTGCTCGGCTCAATGCCGTTCTCGACAAACAGGGGTGATACGAGCTCCCGATCCTGAGGGTGCACAAGATCCAGAAAGGCGTCGGAGGTCGGTGTAAAATCCCCCTCGTCCATCCCCACAAGCGCGAACATATCCTCCTCCCACAGGCACTCGCCCGTGTTCGGATCCCAGGTCCAGGTTGCACAGGGCAGCACACGATTGGTGAAATCGACCTGACGGCGCAGACTCTTGGTTCTGGTTCTGTAGCGCTTGGTCTTGTGTTTGAGCTCCATCAGCTTATGCTTCAGCAGCTCCTCCCGTTTGCGCAGCCGTTTGATGGAACGTCGGGTTTTTGTGCGGTGGTGTTCCAG
Source organism: Candidatus Thiodiazotropha taylori (assembly GCA_019100305.1). Taxonomy (GTDB): domain Bacteria; phylum Pseudomonadota; class Gammaproteobacteria; order Chromatiales; family Chromatiaceae; genus Thiodiazotropha. The sequence continues at coordinate 6,432 of JAHRHW010000175.1, forward strand.
GCCACGCTTCGAACGCTTATTGACGATCCAGATCAGTATCAGACTCCAACTGATCAATAACACGCCCCACAGCAGATAGACAAAAAAGTTGGATTGACTGGGTAGCGTATGTTCAAGCTCAGGCCAATTGTTCCAGATCTCATGCAGTTCATCCAGGCTGAGACGATCGATCGCTTTTTGCAGCAGGCTGTGCAATGCGGGAGAACCGGCATGGGTGGCCAGAGCCACATCCATGGTCAGATCAAGTTGCTGAGTGGCACTCAATCCTCTGAAGCGCCCCTCGGCGCGAAGATATTCAACACTGGCCGTATCACCGAGATAGACCGGTGTCCGCCCATCCATGACCGATTGCAAAGCGCTCTCAAGGGTTGCAAAAGGCTGTGGCTTGATGTCGGGAAAGTAGTGGGGCAGCAGTTCTTCCCAGATCGTCCCCCTCATCACGGCAACCTCCTGCCCTTGCAGACCAGCAATCTGCTTTGCGGAGAGCTTCTGCTTTGCATAGAGGGCGGTCGGCAGGGTGATATAGGGACGGGAAAAGTGCAAATCAGCGGGGCTTGCGGCAGAGTGAACCATCGCCCCGATCAGGTCGACCTCGTCACTGCGAAGACCCTCCACCAGAGCATCGACCGAGCTGTAGTTGACCAAGTCGAGATTGAGGCCAAGCTTGGCTGCCAAAGCACGCAGATAATCTGCCGCCAGACCCATCGTCTGTCCGGCCTCGAAATAGAGGATCGGCGCGCTTATCTCAACTACACCTACCCTGAGATTCTGTCGATCATCCAGCCACGCTTTCTCAGCCAGACTGTATCGAGAAACCTGAGCGACTACCTGCCCGACCAGAAACAGTCCCAGCAGACCGATGCCCAATTTAATCAATAACGTCCTTGAACTCACCGCTTAACTCACCCCATTACCCCGACTTTTTACAGACTATTCCATGAACCGAGTCATCTGCCAAGACAGATTTGAGGAATTTTTGCACTGATACTGTCAGTTCTGCCTGACACCCACAGCCCATGCGGCAGAAACCGGCAATAGAGCAACGCTTCAAATGCCCTCTGACAGATGGATAGGGTCGCTTTCTAAGCCAGTCGATACTACGTACAATGAGCTTTCACCAACAGCTAAGTAAAAGCACTTGCAGTGGAACCGTTTATACATCCCTGGCATCTTCGCCTGGCCCGTGATGTGATTCATGCGGGCGGGCTGATCGCCTATCCAACCGAGGCGGTATTTGGGCTGGGCTGCCACCCCCAGGATGGAGATGCCGTAGCCAGACTCTTGAAGCTGAAACGACGCCCACAGGAAAAAGGACTGATTTTGATCGCCGACAGACCGCAAGCCCTAGAGCCCTATCTTGGGGAGATCCCTGACCAGGTCTGGCAACGGGTTGTTGAAAGCTGGCCTGGGCCGAACACCTGGGTGGTACCCGCCTCAGACAGCACCCCGGCCTGGCTGACCGGCCGGCACGATTCGATCGCCGTTCGAGTTACCGACCATCCAATCGCCGCAGCGCTCTGCAGGGTTGCCGGTACGCCACTGGTCTCCACAAGTGCCAATCTCAGCCAGCACCCTCCGGCAGTGAATCCTCTGCAGGTCAATCTGCGTTGCAGCCCCGGTGTTGACCTGGTGGTTCACGGCAGGACAGGGGGGTTATCACGGCCCACGGTCATCAGAGATGCCCTGAAAGAGACCCTGATTCGGAGTTGAGAGATCGCTCGCTGGAGCATGAAAAAAAACCCACCCGGGGGATGGGTGGGTTTAAAGCGCTTATGTTTCAGCGCCGGAGGAGGATCGAAACCATCAAAACTTACCCATAATGACGGCCGCACCGGCAAAATCTTTAACCATCTCCGGAAGTTAATTACCTAAATTCGACCGGCATGGCTAACTATTTGTATTTAATATGGTTATTTTTGGATACTTTACAAGAATCTGAGTAACTCAAGGTACTCTCAGAACAACCAAACATCGACCGAGAGCAGCAGGTACAGAAACGTCTATAAATCCCCCAGATGTTCGACGATCCACTGCCTGATCCAGTGGCTGGCCCGGGAGCCGTGAAAACGTCCTCCCTCTTCCCCATCGACAAACAGAATGACCGTTGGAAATCCCCGTAGACGATAGCGCCCGGCAAGCCGCATGTTGTCATCCACTTCAACTTTAGCCAGCTCTATGCGTCCCTCATAT
>JAHRHW010000176.1 GCA_019100305.1 Candidatus Thiodiazotropha taylori
CAGAGAGATGCACCCCCACCCATTGACCGAACCAGGGTGACCCTTTGCGCACATCGACGGCCACGTCGAAGACCTCGCCTTTGATGGCTTGCACCAGCTTTCCCTGACCGTAGGGATTCTGAATATGCAGCCCCCGCAACACGCCCTGTTCGGAATAGGCCATGTTGTCCTGGACGAACTGTTCGGGAATACCCAGTGAGGCGTAGCGTTCGTTCTGCCAACTCTCCATGAACCAGCCGCGCTGGTCACCGAACACTTTGGGCTTGAGCAGCAGAACCCCTGGGATTTTCGTCTCCACCACTTCCATTGCTACATTCTCCGCTCACACAGCCCCAGCAGATACTGACCATATCCATTCTTACTCAGGGCTTCTGCCATCGATTTCAGATCTTTCAGGCTGATCCAGTCCTGTGAGAAGGCAATCTCTTCCGGACAGGCGATCTTCAAACCCTGGCGGAGCTCGATGGTTTCAATGAAGTTACTCGCCTGAATCAGGCTCTCGTGGGTGCCGGTATCCAGCCAGGCAATGCCCCGCCCCATCTTCTCAAGGCTCAGTTTGCCCATCTCAAGATAGCGTTTGTTCAGATCGGTGATCTCCAACTCACCCCGAGCTGAAGGCTTCAGTGAGAGCGCCAGATCGGTGACCTGTTCATCATAGAAATAGAGACCGGTAACCGCGTAGTTGGATTTTGGTTTGGCGGGCTTCTCTTCGATATCGTTCACCTGCCCCTGCTCATCGAAATCCACCACGCCATAGCGTTCCGGATCCTTTACCCAGTAGCCGAATACCGTCGCCCCATCGGATGTTTGGGCAGCCCGCTTGAGTGAGTCAACGAGCCCATGACCATAGTAGATGTTGTCACCCAGAATCAGGCAGCAGGGATCACCATCGATGAACTCCTGACCGATGATAAAGGCCTGGGCCAGACCACCCGGATCGGGCTGCACCGCATAGGTGATCTCGATACCCCATTGATGACCATCACCCAGCAACCCTTTGAACAACTGGGCATCCTGGGGGGTGGTGATAATCAGAATATCCCGAATCCCAGCCAACATCAGGGTGGAGAGTGGGTAGTAGATCATCGGCTTGTCGTAGACCGGCAACAGCTGCTTGGAGATGGTGAGGGTCAGCGGATGCAGACGGGTGCCAGAACCACCGGCCAGAATGATGCCTTTTTTCACTGTCTTTGCCATGATCAGCCCTGCCCCAGTCTTTCGCCACGATAACTGCCATCCAGTACCCGCTGGCACCAGTGATTGTTCTCCAGATACCACTGGACCGTTTTCCTTAACCCGGTCTCAAAGGTCTCCAATGGCGTCCAGCCCAGCTCACGCTCCAGTTTACTCGCATCGATGGCGTAGCGCTGGTCATGGCCAGGCCGGTCATTCACAAATATTTTTAACTGATTGTGTGGTTTGAACTCTGAGTCCGGCACGAGTTCATCCAGCAAGGCGCAGAGTGTCTCCACCACCTCCAGGTTGGACATCTCATTATTGCCGCCCACATTGTAGACCTCACCCGGCGTACCCGCCTCGAGTACTCGCCAGATCGCCTGGCAGTGGTCTTCCACATAGAGCCAGTCCCGTACATTACTGCCATCGCCATAGATCGGCAGCGATTCGCCAGCCAACGCCTTCTGAATGAAGAGCGGGATGAGCTTTTCCGGAAACTGGTAGGGTCCGTAATTGTTGGAACAATTCGTGGTCAACACCGGCAGACCGTAGGTGTGATGCCAGGCACGCACCAGGTGATCCGAGGCGGCTTTTGAGGCCGAATAGGGAGAGTTCGGGGCGTAGGCTGTGGTCTCGGTGAACAGCCCTTCCGCCCCTAATGAGCCGTATACCTCATCCGTGGAGACGTGCAGAAAACGGAATGAGTCGCGTGCTTCTTCAGGCAGTGACTGCCAGTGGACCCTGGCGCACTCCAGCAGGTTGAAGGTGCCGCCGATGTTGGTGTCGATAAACTCGGCTGGGCCGTCGATGGAGCGATCCACATGGCTCTCAGCAGCGAAGTTGACCACCGCATCGGGTTTGTAGCGCTCGAACAGGCCGGAGACCAGCTCCTGATCCTGAATCTTTCCTTGAATGAAGTGGTGATTCGGGTGATCCTCCAGCGATTTCAGGGTATCCAGATTGCCCGCGTAGGTGAGAGCATCCAGGTTGATTACCTTGAGAGAATCCTGCTGAGAAAGTAGAAAGTGGACAAAATTTCCACCGATAAACCCGGCACCACCGGTCACGAGAATCGTCTTCATTATCTATAATGCCATTTATTTCAATATGTTACGGCATCACCACTTGGTAACGCAATGCAGCATTATACAGAGTTGAGACCCTATCAACTACGTGGTGATTGAATTTGTAACTTTTGGGCCTGAGATTGTGGGTTCAGAGCTTAAGAAACGTACGTTTCAACTACGGATAAGGGGCACGCAAAAAAGCAACAGATGAAGCGATGCAGGAACGAGTGTCTGGCAGCAAGACCTGAGAGTATCGAGACAGGCTGATCCGGCTAACCCTCAACCCTGAGCATCAAACATCCCTTAAATTGACTTCGCCTCCAGGTACAGGGCGCAATCAAATTGCACCCTGTATAGGATTCTTAAGATCGAGGCACCAGAGCTTCAAGCCGGTCTATTGAAGTCGAGCCTGAAGAGATTTTGCCTCGGTAATACCCTCAAAGGGCTTACCCGATGACAATGCTGCATCCAGATGAGTCTTTGCGGCATCCATGTCACCAATCTGCTCATAGGCCAGCGCGAGATGATAGTCGATTTCCGGGATCTTCGAGTTTTTCCTGAGTGCCCGCCTGAGTACTGAAATCGCTTTATCCGTCTCTCCCCGCTTGAAATGGGTCCAGCCTAGCGTATCAAGCACAATGGGATTTTCTGAAGTTGAAAAGCCCTCGACTAATTTCAGCGCCTGATCCTTTTTGACCTGATCGGGCTCACCTCTGAGTAGAATCATTGCCAGATTGTTGGCCGCCAACATATTCTCCGGATACTTATCGAGAATCTGCTGGTAAATCTGCTTCGACTCATCAACCTGTCCCAGCTTATCCTGGGCATTCGCCAATTCGATACCCAATGCAGGGTCCTGAGAATTCTCAAAACCTCGGCGCAGCATAACGATCGCGTCCGCCTGTTTACCCTCCATCAGTTTGACCTTGGCCAGGTTGCGATAGGGAACCGGCCACTTCTCATTGATGCTCAGGCTGCGCTCAAACGCTTCATCTGCCTCTACCAAGCGGTTTTGGGAGAGATGGATTTCACCCAGCAGATTGTAAGCAAGGTAGTGTTTGGGGTCTGCTATTACTGCTTGGTTGACCTGATTCAGGGCTTCATCGACCTGTTTCAATCCAAAGTAGCTTTTTGCCAGGGCTACCAGCACATCAATCGCCCCAGGTTTAAGTTCCAACGAGCGAGTCAGAGACTCCACACTCCGTTCCAATCGACCATTACTTTGCTCGACCAAGCCCTGATAGTAATAACCCAATGGGTCAGATTCATATTCAGACTGGAGTGTATCTGCAATTTTCAGCAACTCGCTCCAATTCTTCTGCTTGAGATAGACAATCCCAAGTCCTCGAAGTACTGAGATCTCTTTCGGTGCAAACCTCCGCATTTTTTGCAAAACCACTTTTGCATCATCGAGTTCGCCAATTTGTATCAAAAGTTGCACCAACTCAAAATTTGTTGCCGTCTCCTGTGGCTGAGCTTTAACCGCATTCTCCAGGCTTTGGCGGGCCAGTTCGATCTCACCCTTCTTCAAATGGGATCTCGCCTTTAGCCGATGAGCCTTAACGTGTCCCGGATCTTCACGCAACAGAGTTCTGAGATCTGCGATACCCCGGTCTGGATCATCACTGACCAATGCAATACCGGCACGGACCAATAGAGCATCCTTATATTTCGGATCTGCCTCAAGCACCTCTTCAACCAATTGACCTGCCTGCTGAATTGAACCTTCTTTAACCAAAATGCTGGCTTTTAGTGTTCGAGCCATCAATCCATCCTCTGCCAATTCTGCCTGATTGATGACCTCTGATAGAACCTTAATCGCCTCGTCCTTTCGGTTTAGACCAATATGATGTCTTGCCAATTCAAGTTTGAAGGTATTGTTTTTTGGATTCTGTGCCACGTAATCAATAAGCAGTGACTCAGCAGCAGCTGAATTCTTGTTGCTCTTCAGATAGCTGACCAGTGCGAGTTTGGCTTCCGAACTATCCGGTAAATCAGTAACCGCCTGCCTTAAGACACCCTCCGCCAACTCACTATTACCTTTTTCCTTAAAGTAACTGACCAGGTGCAGTCGGTGTTGCAACTCATTTGGATTGGACTGGATCAAATCAGTCAGAACCTGAATGACCGAATTCTCATCATTTGCCTTGGCATAGAGTCTGGCTAAGAGTAGGTAAGAGGCAACCCTGTACTTATGCTCTTCCAACGAGTCTTTAGCAATCTTGATTGCCCGGTCCAGTTCACCACGATCCGCATAGAGTGCTGAGAGCAGTGATGCCGCTTCCACATTGCCAGGATCTGATGAAATGGCACTCAATACATCTTCTATCGCAGCATCGTTCTCACCGGATTTTGCAAGTGCGAAGCCCCTCAGTACGAGAGCCTCCGAGTGATTGGGAGTAATTCTGAGAACAACCTCTGCTGCCTCCAGGGCTTTATTGGTCTCACCAGCCAAAACATAAATAGTACCCAAATGAACCTGGGCATCCTGATGTTCGGGATTCAGCTCGACAGCACGGAAGAAAAGCGAGAAAGCCTTACGCCAGTTCTCCTCCTTTTCCTCAAGCAGGCCGAACATATAGTATCCGTCCGCATCCTTCGGATCGATCTGCAGTACATTCTTGAACTCAAGGCGTGCCTTGGTGTAATTGCCTTGCTCAAAGAGTTCCATTCCACGGTCAAAATAGGCTTGTTTACGATCTTCTTTGCTGGAACAGGCCGTGCTTAGAATCAGTGTGAAACAAACTACAAAACCGAACAGAAGTTTGTTTAAATTGATAGAAATATCCATGGTCGTCTTCATTGACTGTACCTACTTATCCAACAACAAGCCACCATCTAGAAATGCCCGGTAGATTGTTGATTTACATGTAATTACTAGTTTTCTAACTAGTTAAGTAATCCATCTATTAGAATATCGAATGAACAGTTTGCTTAAGGTTTACTATCCTGCCCTAGTGAAGTATTAAAATTAGGACCAATTCTTCAATCCCGCTGATATCGGTTACTAGAAAGTCACCTATATAGATATCTACACTCATTTAACAAAGTGATACTGCGTTCTTTTTAGCACCACCCGCTGTTTACCTACTTAAAAGTGATACAGCAGCTCACTCTGTCTCAATACTGAGAAAGCACTATTAAATTCACGATAAATCAGTTTGGAATATAGTCCTCAAGTAATGGTACTACCTCTCCAGCAAATTCTGCGAGACGCGTGTCACCATCTCCCCACTCTTCCGCATCACTAATATTCGTTGTCAACCTGACCAGGGCTCCATCTGTACGATGTTTCGTTAATCCGTCCAGAAAAAGATACCATTTTACCAGCCATTCATTGGCAATCACACGGCCACGTTGCTGAAACCAGTAATAAACCAATTTCTTGGATTCTCCACGCATAATAACCAGCCGATTGACTTTTAAAGGTTTTCCATTCACATGTAGCCCCGGTAGATCTATTTCCTTTACTTCATCTATCTCCCAGCCTCCACCGGGAATACAGGACCGAGGACTATGAGCCGCTGAACCAGCCTGTTGTGAAGCATAATAGGCTGTATAGAAATTAACTAATGAACCTAGTGAATTAGCATAATCACCAATTATATAATCATCTAAATTGAGTGACTTAAGATATTTTTCCTCAATAACATCCTCATCACCCTGCCAACTTCCAATTTGAGAAGGAAAAGTACCGAAATTCTGCCTATCTGGCATGATCTGCTGTTGATTTTTTACATAAAATGAACTGACAGCAATGATGGAAACGGATACAAGAATCGCATAGTGGACGGAAGTAACGGGCCTGACACGAAAGGTCATCCCCTCCGGTAAGGGTTTTGGCATCTCGAGCCCGAAAACATCTTTGAGTTTTCGATTTGGTGCCCCGATCTTGGCCAAAAGGGCCATCTCAATAAGTAAAATCACAAGGCAGGACATGAACACAACCCAGCCCTCAAAATAATGCAAAAAGCCATCGGCCTGATCCTGTCCCCAATTGTCAACCAGCACACCAATAACTCCAATACGAAAGCTATTCATCAATACTGTTATTGGGATACTTGATAAAAAAACGACAGCACGTTTCCAGAACTCTACCCGGTAGAGATAAGCAGCAAGAAAGGCGAGACTTACTAAAGGAAAAAGATAACGTAACCCATTGCAGGCCTCAACAACCTGGAGTTTGTAGCTGCCCAAATCTATGACATTACCTTCAAGAAATACACTAATCCCAAACCAGCGTATAACCTCAACACCTAGTTGTGATGAAATGAGTTGTAATTTCCCAGAGAGGTTATTGTATATAAATGGTGGAAGTGGAACAATGAAAAAAAGCAGCAAGAGAGGACCAGCAACTAGCTTAAATGCATGCCACCCTAGAAGCGCATATACCAAGCCAATAACTACTAAAACCAAGGCATATTGTATTAAAGTGAAAGTAGTAGCAATTTCTCCCATAAAAAAAAGAAATGCAGCTAATAGTATAATACAAACTCCAAGCCATGAAGGGTTAAAGTGTGTATTTATCAAATGATCACGTCTCTGCCATATTAAGTATGCAGTAATAAAAGGCAGAAAATATGCGTAACCATATTCCTCCTTGCTACTCCATCTTCCAAACATATCAATGATTCCATTCCAGAAACCATAGACAAGTATGAGAGCAGAAATGGCGATTATTCCCCAGATTTTTGGTGAATTGCGCCAACCTAAATGGATTTTAGTTGTTACCATTGTCCCTAATTTGGTGTTATCTGTAATGTGTTAAGTATTGTCCAAGCGAGATACTCATAATAAATTGAACCACTTCACATATTGCGAGATCTTCTAAGGACTATTTCAATGTACAACTGAACAATTTTCTCTAATTGAGAATGTGATAATGAATTTATTCAATGAATAAACAAATACACTTATCCTAATGTTCTTAACGTCTAAATGTTGTCTGATTGTCCAAATACCACTTATAAGTCTGTTGAATACCGTCTTTTAAAGTTGTTTGTGCTTTCCAGCCCAACGCTGATAATCGGCTCACATCTAAAAGTTTCTGTGGCGTTCCGTCAGGCATACTAGAATTGAATTCGATTCGTCCTTCAAATCCAACCACTTCTGCTACAAGTTTCGCAAGATTACTTATTGAAATATCCTCTCCTACACCAATATTTAATATATCAGTGATATTATTTTTATTCATTACAAAAATACATGCATCAGCCATATCTTCAACATAGAGGAACTCTCTACGTGGATTTCCAGTACCCCAGACAACGACTTTTTCTTTACCCTGAATTGCAGCTTCGTGAAACTTTCTTATAAGTGCTGGGAGTACATGAGAATTTTCCAAATCAAAGTTATCATTTGGACCGTACAAGTTAGTTGGCATAACAGATACATAGTCAGTTCCGTACTGCCTATTATAAGCTTCACACATCTTGATCCCGGCTATCTTGGCTATTGCATAAGGTTCATTCGTGGGCTCAAGTGAACCGGTTAGCAAATATTCCTCTTTCATAGGTTGAGAACAGTGCTTAGGATAGATACATGAACTACCAAGGAACATCAGTCTCTTTGCGCCACTTGCATAAGCCGCTGATATGACATTAAGTTCAATGGTTAGATTATCGACTATGAAATCTACAGGATAAATGTCATTTGCATGTATACCACCAACTTTCGCTGCCGCTAAGAATACATAGTCTGGTTTTTCTTGTGAAAAAAAATCATTTACTTGATTTTGGTCTGTCAAATCCAATTCTGAATGTGTACGCATCAATAGATTAGACCATCCCTCTCTTTTAAGGCTCTGCACTATAGCAGAACCTACTAGACCACGATGGCCAGCAACATAAATCTTTTCATCCTTTTCCATTGTCAACGCCTATCACTCATAATATCGATAAGAGCGAAATCCGGCTTTTTCAATTACAAGGTCCTTTTTAGCAAGCGCCAAATCTTCCCGAGCCATCTCAGTAACCAGATTGTTGAAAGTTATTTCTGGTACCCAGCCAAGTTTCTTTTTCGCCTTAGTAGGGTCGCAAAGTAATGTCTCGACCTCTGTTGGCCTGAAATACCTAGGATCGACTCTCACCACAACATCCCCAGGTTTTGGGCCACTGTCGTTGACATTATTTTCTACGACACCACGCTCATCTAATCCTTCACCTTCCCAACCCAGGGTAATACCTAACTCATTAGCTGCAGAATCAACAAATTCACGGACAGAATGCTGTTCACCAGTACCTATCGTGAAGTCATCAGGTTCCTGTTGTTGCAGCATCAACCACTGCATCTTGACGTAGTCATGTGCATGCCCCCAGTCTCTGAGTGCATTCATATTTCCCAAATAAAGGCAATCTTGA
>JAHRHW010000177.1 GCA_019100305.1 Candidatus Thiodiazotropha taylori
CTCAAACTCTGTTTGTCCAGGATGCGGCAAACGACTTGACTGGGATACTGCCGCCGCCCACACAAGACACCTTCCAAATAGCAATAACCCTTTAATTATCAGCCAGATAATGCGCTTTCACTGATATTAAAATGGGAGGAAATTGTACTTTTCAACCACCGATCGAACGACCATATAGGAGCGGATGGAGTCAGCTGACAAACCATCCGGTAGAGAAAAAGATAACCGAAAGCCAAGATTGAGAAAGCTGGAAGCAACCTTAAAATAGCGTAAACGAGCTGTAATTCAACGGTTGTTTTTTATATTAGACAGACAACTTAACAGGCCAGGCTCAGCTTAAACCTACCCCCCTTCTTTATACCGCTGCGGTTAAAGAGTCCAAGGATGCTCTAAACATAATCCGTTACGGCTCCAGCTTGGGAAGCAACTGTTCCAGAGCCGGCCGCATGCGCTTTACCTCACGCAGCCCCTCGTTAATGCCCATTTCCGCTTCGTCAAATTCCATTAATCCGAGCTTTGACATGCGGGGCGCCAAAATCACATCCGGCGGGTCCCCAGCCATACGGCTGCGGGTAATTCGATCCTGCATGATGTTGATTGAACTAGCCACCACATCATAGAGCCCAGGCGCTTCCCGCTCCGTTCCGAACAACCGCCCGACCAGATCCCGCTTGCTACTTTCCAGGGTACTTTTCAGTTGGCTCTTGATCCGATTCAGCAGATCCCCCTCGTCCTTCGTCTCAGGCTGCTGTTTGCGCTTATGTGCATCACGCTTTAGATGCTTACCCAAAATGTCGCCATTGAGATTGACTGCAATCACAATGTCCGCCCCCATCGCCCGACACAGGGAGACGGGAACCGGATTGGCCAATCCCCCATCCACCAGCCAGCGCCCATCCAGAAAAACCGGCGTGAACAATCCGGGTAGACTGATGGATGCTCGTACTGCATCCATCACCGAACCATTGCGGAACCAGATCTCTCGACCGCTTTCAAGCTCTGTCGCCACAATCCCAAGCTGTCGGGGCAGCTGCTCAAAATTCAAGGCATCAACATGCTCTGCTACAAACTCGGTCAGTTTCTCTCCCTGGATGAAACCACCACCATTCAGGCTGGGATCGAGAAAACGAATAATCTCTTTCCAGGTCAGAGAGCGGGTCCAGGCTTCCAACAGATCGAGCTTGTTAGCGGCATAGGCCGCACCCACCAGCGCCCCAATCGAACTGCCGCAGACGATTTCGGGCTCAATACCCAGCTCAGCCAATCCTTTAATGATACCGATATGGGACCAGCCGCGAGCCGCGCCACTGCCCAGAGCCAAACCGACCTTTACTTGCTCAGCATCGCTTTCCATCATGTTGTGCTTCCCTCATACTCATTGACAACCGGACTCTGCAATTCACTCGCTACTTCCATTCGGAAGATCCTGCGGCAAGTCCAGAGCATGCAGTATACGCCGTTTCAGATCCAACGGCTGGCGGGATATCAACTCAGCGGGCACCCCGATCTTATCGGTCAGGCGTTCAAAACTCTCAAACCCATAAGAGACCATGAATGGATGCATTCCAGTGCCGATCGCGGCGACATAGTCCCGCTTCTCATCGCCACTGGCATAGGCCCTGGCCGGATTGATCTTAAAGCTCTCCCTGACCGCTTTGAAGGCATTGAGCTTTTGCTCCTTCTGCGGGAGATGCACAACAAAATCGAGACCACTGACATTCACCCCATTTCTCCGATAGAGCTGTTGCAGGGTTACTTCAGGTTCCAGTGTGATGTTGCGGGTAATAACCCCCACTCGGATCCCCGGATGATCAATGAGCTGGTTGAGCAGTTCGTCCATGCCTTCATACAGACAGGCTGACTGCCGGTATACCTGGGTCAGGGTATCCAATACAGCAACACGTTTTTCCGCATTGAGTTGCTTCCGAAGGTTCTTCGGCAGCTCTTTGATACCACCAAGATACTTGAAAATATTTCGCCGTTTCTGGAAGCGGACAATATCCCCAATCGACATATCGTGCGCCTTAAAAGTCTCTGTAATGGCATCGAAAGCATCAATCGTCGTACCGTCAGCATCCATGATGACAAGTCTTTCATTACAGTACATAGAGGCCCCTCATGGTTCTGACCGCCGGGTGTGCGGATAAGCGGATCAATCGACAAATTGGGAACCTGGTCATTCTGAGTCTGCCAACACAGAACTGGCAGCGCTGAGCCTTCAGGATCAAGTTGGCAGGCGGCGACAGAAACAGCACGGCCCCAACAACCGATTGAAACGGATTTCTGTGACGAACAGATGACAAAACAGAGTCAAATAGCCGATCGGGAGCGACTCAACAAAAAAAGTGGATCAGTTTGGTGGTTTATCAACCAGGCGGTTGAATGTGAACTAATAGGTCGCTGGGTTAATAGTGACGCTCTCGCAACAGCCGCACCAGACCATCGCCGTAATCGACCACCACGCCCTCACGTTCGATCTGCTTCAGCTGATAGTCGGTACCTCTCAACTTATCCCCTTCCCCATAGCGCCGCATGTTGATCAGCACAAAGCGACGCTCTGGCAGTTTGTGGTAGACATGGATACTGATCTTCAATTGTTGCAACTCATCGCGTAGCCCCTGGGGCAACTCCCAAACCAGAGGGATCGTCTCATCCACAGTCTCCTCAGCATCATCAACCACCGCAGTCTGCTGTGATTCTATCGGTTGAGGAACAGGCTTAATCTGAGGCATCACCGGCTCTGCTGCTAGGGGAGGTTTTTTCAGCTTTTGCGGTCGCTGTGCCGGAGGAGATTCCCGCTTCGCCAAAGGAGCTGGCATCTGATTCTCCCTGGATACGGGAGTCTGCTCCGCTGCGGTGGTGTTTGTCTCATTATTATGTCTCAGCCGTTGCGCTGGCACTGCCGGTCGACTCAGCTTCGCTTCGGACATCAGTGAGCGCTCACTTGGCATACCACTGTTCAGCAACTGGGATTCAAGATCTGGCTGTTGTGGTTTTTCCGGCTTAACGACCGCAGGGCTTGCCATTTCCGTCGCCATTTGACTGGCTGACTCAGGTGCAGGCAATGACTCTGACTGGCGTGGTTCGGAAGTCACTGTATCCGACTGAGATTTGTAGAACAGAAATCCCAATACCCCGCAGATCAGAAGAACCACCAGAGCGGCGACCCAGATCAACCAACCACGCCGCCTTGGACCCTCCTCATAACCTTTCGGAATCAGCTCCTGCTCACTTGAGGATCTGTTTTGCGAGGCTCTTTCCAAAGCATCGAGTATCGATGACATGTCAGCCCCCGGATTTCAGCAAGGCAGGTCTTGTCCGATCGGTCACCATACCTTTTAGCTGGATCAAAGTCTGCTTACCGACAATACCATCCGCCGACAAGCCATTTTCCTGCTGAAAACGCACGACCCGCTGGTGCAGCTGTTGATCAAACCTGGGATTGGTCAGATTGTAATCACTCTCGATGCCCTCAATCTTATCCAGTATTGAGATCAACCAGCCCACATCACTCCCCGATTGACCCAGCTGCAGACTGCCCTTGGCTAACGACGGCGGGCGCCACAGGATGATGTAACTGCCGGTCCACAACCGGTCCATTTCAGCATAGTCGAACGAGAACTTTCGGCCATTCATATCGAGTGTCACCGACTGATCACCCATACCGGTCAGCACAACATGGTAGCGCCTTCCCTGCGCCATCATCAGTTCCAGAATGGCGGGCCGGTTATAGTACTCCAGGGTTTTCCAGGAACCCCGGCCAAACAGGCAGCTCAACCCCACCTCCTCAGCCTTGTCGCAGGAAGATCGCTTCTTTCCACCACTGGGATAGACCTCCTGCCAGTAACTGAAAAGGGTGGAAAATGCACTGTTCTCATTACCGATCAATCCACTCAGCCCACTCGTTTTCGCATCGGCTTGTTCGGTCTGTTGCGGCTCATCCATGACATTCGAATTCGCCGCTTGATCGGCAGCCTTGAGAGCTTCAGGACTCAACACATCGGGCACAATTAATCCTGAACGAAGAGGCGCTGCCGCTGCAGCCTGCTCGACAACCGCTCCGGTTGCGGCTTCAGCCGTGGGCTGATTTTTAACCTCACTGCTCTGCTGGGACTCCCGAGCCTGCTTGGGCTCCTGAACCTGTTGAGGCTGCTTGGGCTGTTGTAGGTGCTGCGACTGCGGCTCCTCAACCAGCTGAGCCTCGGCACTGGGTTCGGCAAACAGTTGAAACAGATCCACTTGAGGCAGCAGCGCAAGCACCAGCAGGGTTGCACTCGCCCCGGCCACCACCCAACCCCATGAGGGGAAACGGGAGACCAGCCCCTCCTCACCCCGTAATTCGCGGGCTACCTGGGATAACATACCGCGACTGACCTGCCCCTTGCGCTTGCCGAATGCAGCCAGCATTCCACGACTGCAGAGGATATTGATCAGTCGAGGGATACCCCCGCTCAGCTTGTAGACCCGCCGTATCGCCCCATCGGTGAACAGCGGTCGCTCCAAACCGGCGACTTTCAATCGATGCAGGATGTAGGCTCTGGTTTCACTCCGTGAGAGGGGCGTCAGATGGTAGCGCGCAGTCACCCGCTGAGCCAGCTGCCTCAACTCCGGACGATTCAGCAGGCTTCTCAATTCAGGCTGGCCAACCAGGATGATCTGTAACAACTTGTCGGAAGAGGTCTCCAGATTGGTCAGCAACCTGATCTGCTCGAGGGATTCAAAGCTCAGATTCTGCGCCTCATCGATGATCACAACCGTACGCCGACCCTGGGCATGACTCTCCAGCAGATAGGCGTTCAGGAAGTCGACGATCTCCTTGATACTGCTGCAACCCAGTGGATAGAGCACTCTCAGTTCGTCACAGATGGTGGCGACCAACTCCAGAGGGCTCAATCGGGGATTGAAGACAAACGCGACATCCACCGCTCGCGGCAACTGGGCCAGCAATTTTCTGCACAGCAGCGTTTTACCGGTACCGACTTCACCTGTCAGCTGCACAAACCCACCTCCCTGAGTCACACCATACAGCAGGTGAGCAAAGCCGTTACGGTGGCGCTCGCTCAGAAAGAGGTATTTAGGATCCGGGGTAATGGCAAATGGATCTTCAGCGATTCCAAAATAATCCTGAAACATAACAGTAGCTTAGAGCCTAGTGTAATAGATTGACAATGAACGGATTCCCGGCATGGCAGTTACATGGAGACACCTTACTACACCGCCGTACAGAGGGCAGCCCATTTGTACGCTCAACCTTGACCCGATCGACCTGCCAGCGGGGTTCGATCAAATAGGCCAAAAATATGCCACAGTGTCGGCTCAGCGCTACATTCATCTTTTCTCAGCCCTATAAGCGACTTCTATTCAAATCAGATCAGACCCAAAAATGTGAAATCGTACACACTTTCGATCTATTTCGACCAATATGTGAAATTTTTAACAGCAATCAATTAAAAAAAGTCCGATTTTATTTGTCACACCTGTAAACATTAATCGGAATTTGCCGATTATTATATTGAGCCCAAAAGGTTGCTACTCAGCACTGATTAACCACCTTTAAACTCAACCACTTGAAAGGACGCCTGATGCAATGAACTGTTGCAAAAGGCAGAATTTGTTAACTTGTGTCGCATTTTCGTCAAATGACCTGAAATTTTAGTTGTAATTTATTGTTATTGTGCTAATTTTTTAGTTGTAAGCACGCAACACTACAGAGATCGCCGATATGACTGGACTCTACAAATCAAAAATCTGCCAGGAGTGCCCACACTTGGTAGTCAGCGGAACCGCATGTGATTGGCAGCCCCATGAATGCCCTATCCAGAAAGAGAAGATGCAGCGCCAGAAAAAGACCAAAGCGAAGGCCTTTTTGCTGACCAACCTGCTGATTGCAGATGACTTCGTCGCCGTTCGAAGCTGTAACTGAGGCTTAGGGCCGTTATCCCGACACGGACACCAGAAGATCGTCACGCCTCAAGCGGATCGGATAGGCTGGTGACGCCAAAAGGAGAATGCTAGCTCAGGGTTACCCCTGAGGTTGTAAAACTGGATTGCGCGGGCAGCTACCCTCAAAAGTTAGAGTACTGCCTGCCATCAGCTCTCGTTGACATCCGCCGGCTTTCGAGTCCTCTCCCCGCCGGAATCCAAACCAGAAGATTCTCTACAGAATTTCACCATGTCACTTCCGCTCATGGGTTTGGAATAGTGATAGCCCTGAATCATATCGCACCCCTCCTGTTGCAATATCCTGAGCTGCTCGCCACTTTCAACCCCTTCTGCAACCGTTTTGATATCAAGACTGCTGGCCAATCTGATAATCGAAACACAGACCTTCCGGTGCTTCTCATTCTGGTGGATATCCTGGACAAACTCCCGGTCGATCTTTATCACAGAAACAGGCATCCAGTTGAGGTAGGCCAACGATGAGTACCCAGTACCAAAGTCGTCGATGGCCATGTGAAATCCGTGATCGGCGAGACTTTTCAACAGCTTCATCGTACTCTCAGCCTTTTCCATTAACATCGACTCAGTGACTTCCAACTCAATGTTGTTTGCTGGCACGCCTTGGTCACCACAGATCTCCAGCAGGGTAGAGAGAAAATCTTCTGAGCGTAGCTGAGAAGCTGAAATATTGACGGCCATCTTGAGCTCAGGATTGATCTGAAGAAGCTCTTTTGTCTTTGAAACGGCCTGCTGCAACACCCATTTACCCAGACTATTGATCAAGCCCGACTTCTCGGCTACCGGTATAAACTCCATTGGGCTCACTTCGCCCAAAACGCGGGATTTCCAGCGCAACAGAGATTCGCAGCCAATAATTCGGTTGTCAGCCAGCAACAATTGAGGTTGAAAATTCAGTCTCAACTCCTGAGCGTCGATGGCGTACCGCAACTCATTATCGATTTTTATTTTTTTTATCGCCTTCATTTCCAGCTTACGATTGAAAAAGCAGACAGAGTTCCGCCCATCCTCCTTCGCCTTGTACATTGCCATGTCGGCATGCCGTAAAAGGTTTTCGTAGGAGTTCCCATCTTCGGGGCTTACTGCGACGCCAAAGGAAGCGGAAATGGCCACTTCATTATCGAGAATGGTATAAGGTTGATTCAACTGAGAGACCAAAGCGTGCAATCTTGCTTCGATATCATTCGGCTTGATATCTGGCATGAAGAGTACAAATTCATCCCCGCCCAATCGACTCAGTGTGTCTTTTTCCCGGATCAGGCGCTTCATACGCATCGCCACTTCCTGTAACAGCTTATCACCCACAGAGTGGCCCATCGTGTCATTGACTGCTTTGAAGTGATCAAGATCGAAATAGACCAGCGCTGAGGTTGCACCACTCCTCATATCCGCATGCACAGCCTTCTCCACCCGATCGGCAAGTAGATACCGATTTGCCAACCCGGTCAGCACATCGTAGAAGGCGAGATTTTCAATTTCATCCTCTGTCTTCTTCTTTTGCGTAATATCTGTAAAGACAGCAATATAGTGGGTATTACTCTTAATCTCATCAACGATTTTACTGATGCTGAGCCACTCTGGGTAGATTTCACCTGATTTCCTGCGGTTCCAGATCTCCCCTTCCCAATGATTGTTTTGGTTGATACTTTGCCACATGCGTTTGTAGAAATGGTGATCGTGTCGATTCGAGGCAAGCAGCCTTGGATCCTTTCCCAATACTTCTGATTCCGCAAAGCCTGTGATGCGCTCAAAGGCATCGTTCACCGAAATGATCTTATTCTCCTCATTTGTCATAAGAATTGCGTCACGACTGAGTCGGAAGGCATTCAACACAAGGGTCAACTGCTCTTCCTGGACTCTTTGACGTGTTACATCGGTAATCAGCTCACCGGTCCCTGAAGGAAAAGAGTTCTTCTTACCAATGATTGGAAAACGCGATATCACATATCTGGACTCATCATGCACACTGGTTGAAAGCTCAACTTCATCACAAGAGGATAAACCTGTGATGAGTACTTTAGCTGATTTAGCCTCCTCTTTTACCGCAACATCATAGGGCATCCATGACTCTCTGCGCCTACCAACGACCTCTTCATATTTCTTATTGTTTAATTTCAAAAAATCGCTGTTAGCAAAAGTGCACACACCGTCTCTGTTGTAGGTAACCACTGACGCATCCAGATTATTCAAAATTGCCAGCAGGCTATTTTTATTGACGCCATCCTCCATATCTGACTTGTGCACCTGTATTGTTACAAGCACCAAATCGCATGCCAGATTCGAGTCATAGGTTGCAGACAGGTGGAGATCAAGGTGATGCACAACACCGCTTTCTTGTTTGTAGCTCACATCCTCCACGCACAGTTTAGAATCTTTTCTCAGATTGGATAGCTTTTCCTTAAGCCGTAGTGTTTCATTCACGCCAAACAGCCTGAGCAGAAAATGACCCTCCATCATCTCAGCGGTCCTGAAACCAAACAGATCCGACGCCTTTTTATTGGCCAACTTGATAACACTGAATTTATCGATAACAACCGCAGCAGATGGTTGATTCTCAAATAGGCTTTTATAGTGCATGGTCATACTTTTTGTGATGCAGTATCACTCTTCATACCATGTGGTGATATTGACA
>JAHRHW010000178.1 GCA_019100305.1 Candidatus Thiodiazotropha taylori
AACTATGAGCCTGACCGGGTGAGGGCACTGATTATCCAGCTCAAACATTTCGAACGGATCTGCCACTATTGCGGGGTCAAGGATTATCAGCTTTCGATCGATTACAAGCCTACTTTGATCGCGCTCTATGTTCTAAGAATGGTAGGGATGGTGATGGTCGTGTTCCCGATTGCGCTTTGGGCTATTCTCAATAGTTATATCCCGTACCAGACGACTCAATACTTAACACGCCATTTCGCCAAGGGAACCAATCAATACGATACTGCCCAAATGGTATTGGGATTGGTCTGTTTTTCATCCGTGTGGAGTCTGCAGATCTATCTGATCTTTCAATATTTCAGTTGGCAATGGATGTTGACCTATATCGTTACATTGATTATTAGTATTGCTGTACTGTTGATGGTGCGTGGAGAAAAGCAGAGGATTATCGAAAATATTCGGGTATTTGTTCTGTTCCTGAGAAAACGTGACCTAAAGAACTACCTGCAGAAAAAACGGCGGGCACTGGAAAAGGAGTTAGCCAAAATGGTCAGAATAGCCAATCGACTCTCAAACCACTGAATCAAACCCATGTCTATCAAATGAAAAGAGCGCTCTATTTTATTGTGGCAATACTGCTGCTATTACCGACACTCACACCGGCAGAAACAGGCGTGGGCGATTGTGCCATTGTTTTGCATGGCATGGGTCGCTCCTCCCAGTCGATGAGCTTGATCGAGGATGCGTTAATTGCGCAAGGATATACGGTGTGGAATGAAAGTTACCCGAGCCTGACCCAGAGTCTGGAGGCATTCACCAAACCGGTGATGGAGTCGGCCATAAGCTACTGTCGCGACAATCAGGCTGCATCCATCCACTTCGTCACACACTCCCTCGGTGGAATTATCGTGCGGTATTATCTGCAGAATCATCAAATTGATGGTCTGGGCCGCATCGTGATGTTGGCGCCACCCAACAAAGGCAGCGAAGTGGCAGATGAGATGAAAGACGGATTTCTCTATCAAACCATCATGGGGCCCAATGCCCAGGTTCTGGGAACAGATCAGAACAGTCTGCCTAATCGTCTTAAACCAATCGAGGGTGAAATTGGGATCATTGCAGGAGAAGCGGATGGCGAGCCTTGGTTTCTACCGGAAATACCCGGGGCCGATGACGGTAAAGTCGCAGTTGAACGCACCAAACTACCAGAAATGCGGGATTTTCTCAGGGTGAAATCTGGACATACATTCATCATGCGGAACGATGCAGTGATTTATCAGATCGTGTTTTTTCTACAAAATGGCTATTTTGATCATAAGGCTTCAGATGAGTACAAATAATACTCAGACGGGCATGCAGAAGAATCCGCTGCCATTGCGAACGCAGTCGCCTGGGGGGATTTCACGATTCTCATCGATTAGGCAGAATCCGTCAGCCCTTTAAAACAAATGACTTGAGCTATTTTCTGCCAAGCTGCGTTATCATTCACACATTCTGCCATGCGGGAGAAAAAACGGCCCTAATGGTTTCGTGTTAACAGGCCCTAGCTGAAAATGAGTCGCGAACAGCAAAGCAATCCACCGAACATGGGCAATCCTGTGCATCTGCTGGCCTTCGGGTTTGGTAGCGGGCTGTCACCAAAGGCGCCGGGCACGGTCGGTACCCTGGTCGGCATACCGATCTATCTGGCCATGCAACCTCTGCCACTGGTCTACTATCTAACCATAACCGCGTTGGCGTTTCTGATTGGCATCTGGCTCTGCGAGCAGACATCCCGGGATCTGGGTGTGCATGATCATGGCGGGATTGTCTGGGATGAGATCGTCGGTTACCTGGTAACCATGGCGTTTGCTCCCAGCGGTTGGTTTTGGCTGATGATCGGTTTCATTCTGTTCCGCTTTTTCGATATTGTGAAACCCTGGCCGATCCGTTGGGTCGATCACAAGGTGGAAGGCGGATTCGGCATTATGGTGGACGATTTGATCGCCGGAGTTTTTGCTGCCTTCTGCCTGGTGCTACTGAATCAATGGGAGTGGTTCTGAATGACAAACCGAACTCTGCTGATCTGCCTGCTCTGGCTCTCGGTTGCTGCCTCACCGGCTGTCGGGGTAGAGCGGATTGTGGTGGAAGCGCTGTTTGCCGATAAGGCGATGGTTAACATCGATGGCAGCAGAAGGCTGCTGAAACTCAATAAACCGTCGCCGGAAGGGGTGTTGCTGATCTCCGCTACCAGCAAGCAGGCTGTGATCGAAGTGGATGGCAAGCGTGATACCTATCAGCTGGGTGGACATATCTCCAGCCAATTCAGTAAGCCCGAGCAGGTAACCGCCAAAGTCTGGCGTGATCTGGCCGGCGCCTACTCCACCGTGGGTACGATCAACGGATTGACCGTGAATTTTCTCGTCGATACCGGCGCCACCGCAGTGGCAATGAGTACCAGTCAGGCGAAGCGTCTGGGTGTCCAGTACCGCTATAAAGGCAAACCGATCATGGTGAACACCGCCAACGGGGTCACCAAGGGCTATGAGGTAACCCTGGGTCGGGTTCAAGTGGGGGAGATCACACTGCGACGGGTCAAAGGCTTCGTCATCGAAGGCTCAGGGCCTGGCCGGGTATTGCTCGGTATGAGTTTTCTCAACCGGGTCAAAATGGATGACCAGGGCGATGTGCTGGTGCTTGAGAAGCGTTTCTAAGCCCTATCGGCGATCAGACAGTCAGACGGGCTCGGTGGTCTTATCCCGTTCGATCAGGGCATAGGCCGAGTGGTTGTGAATCGACTCGAAGTTCTCCGATTCAATCACATAGGCGCTTATCCGATCTTCCCGGTTGAACTGAACCGCGATGTCCCGAACCATGTCTTCTACAAACTTCGGATTGTCATAGGCGGTTTCAGTCACAAACTTCTCATCTGGGCGCTTCAGCAGGCCGAACAGCTCGCAGGAGGCCTGTTTCTCAACCATGTCGATAATCTCTTCAATCCAGATGAAACCCTTGGTTCTGGCCTGCACAGTGACATGAGAACGTTGGTTGTGTGCACCACGGTCTGAGATCTTTTTGGAACAGGGACAGAGACTGGTCACCGGCACCACGACCTTGATCTCGATGATCGGTGTGCCGCCGTGGATTTCACCGATCAGGGTGACATCATAATCGAGCAGACTCCTAACCCCGGAGATTGGGGCGGTCTTATTGATGAAGAAGGGGAAATTCATCTCAATATGACCGGATTCCGCCTCCAGGCGTTCGGTCATCTCCGCCAGCATGTCCTTGAAGGACTCGACGGTGATTTCGGTTTCATGGCTGTTGAGGATCTCCACGAAACGGGACATATGAGTGCCCTTGAAGTTGTGGGGCAGGTTGACGTACATGTTGAAGTTGGCAATGGTGTGTTGCTCGCCTTCACTGCGATCCCGGATCCGCATCGGGTGGCTTATGTCTTTGATACCTACCTTGTTAATGGCAATCTGCCGTGTATCGGCGCTGTTCTGGACGTCGGCAATCTGTGACCCATTAACTGGTGTTTTATCGAGCATTTCGGTGTTTCCTGTCCAGCCATATATTGGTTGTGGACCGCTAGTCTAATCGTATTGTTCCAAGGTTATCCCCGCTGCCGGGTAGGGACAACAGGGAGAACATCAGGTATTTATTACCTTGATATCAAACGGTTATCGGGGGCGGTGTAACCACCTCTCAGCCCGAAACCGCTGGGTCGAACAGCAAATTATCTCCAGAATCCAGGGTTCGAGTCAATTCTTGGGGGGTGGGAATCGGTCAGTAGGTTCGGTCGATAATGTAGTTCGCGATCCAGCGCAGGGGATCCGCTTCATCGGAAAAAATCTCAAGATTTTGCAGGGATTCCTCGATCAATCCCGAAGCTTTCTGTTTTGCCTCTTTCAGGCCCATGATCGAGGGATAGGTGGGTTTTTCCTGGGCCAGATCCTTGCCTTTGGTCTTGCCGAGGGTTTTCGGGTCTCCCTCAACATCCAGAATATCGTCCTGGATTTGGAACGCCAGGCCGATGCATTTGGCATATCGGTCGAGGTGGGATACCTGAGTCTTGCTGGCCTTGGGACTCAGCTGAGCGCCCATGCGAACCGCTGCGCGAATCAGTGCGCCGGTTTTATGGATGTGCAGATTCTCCAACTCAGCAAGATTGAGCTCCTGGCCTACGGCCTGCAGATCGATGGCCTGCCCGCCAGCCATGCCACGGGATCCACTGGCCCTGGCCAGGGTCTCCACCATCGCCAGGCGGGTCTCTGCATCGGCAGGGATCTTCGGATCGCAACAAAGTACCTGAAAGGCGAGGGTCTGCAAGGCATCCCCTACCAGAATGGCGGTCGCCTCATCGAAGGCCTTGTGACAGGTGGGGCGGTTGCGCCTTAAATCATCATCATCCATCGCAGGCAGGTCATCGTGGACCAGGGAGTAGACATGTACCAGCTCGATTGCGCAGGCCGGCCCGTCGAGCGACTCCAGAGGCAGGCCCAGGGCCTGACCGGAGGCGTAGACCAGCAGGGGACGCACCCGTTTACCCCCATTCAGGCAGCTATAACGCATCGCCTGATGCAGGTGGGCGGGCAGCGTGGATTCATTGGGCAGGCGTTGATCAAGCGTTGCCTCAACCCGCTGTTTGCACTGCTCGATGTAGGCTTCCAGGGGGTTATTCGCTGTCATTTGAGAAAGATTCCAGTTCGGATGTCTGTTGCTCTCCACTGAGAATCTGAACTTTCTGCTCAGCTTCCTTAAGGGCCTCCTGACAGAGTCGGGTCAACGAGACACCCCGTTCGAATGATTTCAGGGACTCCTCGAGGGATTGATCGCCCTGTTCCAGGGTTTCAACCAGGCTTTCCAGCTCTTTCAAGGCTTCTTCAAAGGTCGGTGTTTTCGGTTTTCTGGGCACGGTAACTTGGGTCGGCTGATGTGGCACCGATCGATTATTTTAGGTTTACAGCCTGTAAAACTAACCCACCCCAGATAGGGGGGTCAATGATAATCTGGAACTCATTCAGGCGGATAGCACGAGAGAGTCCGATCAGGCCAGGAGAATTTTCGTTCTCAAGGGTGTCGATGGACTCGCCAGCCAATGCCCAGATGTGTAAACTCCCGCGGTGTCAACAGTATGTAAGAGGATTGATAACCCAATATGAGTGGCAGTTACGACGCTTCTGATATCGAAGTACTCAGTGGTCTTGAACCGGTCCGCAAAAGACCGGGGATGTACACTGACACCTCCCGCCCGAACCATCTTGCGCAGGAGGTGATCGACAACAGTGTTGATGAGGCCGTAGCCGGA
Source organism: Candidatus Thiodiazotropha taylori (assembly GCA_019100305.1). Lineage (GTDB taxonomy): Bacteria > Pseudomonadota > Gammaproteobacteria > Chromatiales > Chromatiaceae > Thiodiazotropha. The sequence continues at coordinate 5,273 of JAHRHW010000178.1, forward strand.
TTTGCCAAGACGATCGAGGTCACCCTGTTTGAGGATGGATCCCTGCAAGTGGTCGATGACGGTCGCGGTATGCCGGTTGACGTGCATCCTCAACAGGGTGTACCCGGCGTGGAGGTCATCTTGACCAAGCTTCACGCGGGGGGCAAATTCTCCAACAAGAGTTATCAGTTTTCCGGCGGTCTGCACGGTGTCGGTGTCTCTGTCGTGAATGCACTGTCAAAACACCTGGAGGTGTGGGTAAAGCGCGGTGCCAAGGAGTACAACATCGCCTTTGCCGGTGGTGAGAAGATCTCGGATCTGGAAGAGGTCGGCAAGGTCGGGCGCAACAATACCGGCACACGGGTTCGCTTCTGGCCGGATGAGCAGTATTTCGACAGTGTTAGATTTTCCATTCGTCAATTGCGTCATGTCCTGCGGGCCAAAGCGGTGCTCTGTCCCGGTCTTAAGGTTACCTTCCATGACGAAAAGAGTGGTGACAAGGAGACCTGGCTCTACGAGGATGGTTTAAGGGACTATCTTCTGGATGCCCTTGAGCAGGCTGAGCGGATACCCGACGACGCCTTTGTCGGTGAGATGACGGGTAACCGGGAGGCGGCGGCCTGGGCGCTTGTCTGGTTGCCTGAAACGGGCGAACTGGTGACCGAGAGTTATGTCAATCTGATTCCCACCGCGCAGGGGGGAACCCACGTCAATGGCCTCAGAACCGGTCTCACCGATGCGGTGAGGGAGTTCTGCGAATTCCGTAATCTACTCCCCCGGGGTGTGAAATTAACGCCTGAAGATGTCTGGAGCAGGGTTTCATATGTGCTCTCTGTCAAACTCCAGGACCCGCAATTCTCCGGCCAAACCAAAGAGCGTCTATCCTCCAGGGAGTGCGCGGCGTTCGTGTCCGGTGTGGTCAAGGACTCGTTCAGTTTATGGCTGAACCAGCACACCGAGGCAGGCGAACGCATCGCCGAGCTGGCGATTACCTCGGCTCAGAGCCGCATGCGGGCCGGGCGCAAGGTGGCCAGGAAGAAGGTGACCCAGGGGCCTGCACTGCCGGGTAAGCTGGCAGATTGCAGTGCGGTGGATCCAACCCGCAGCGAGCTGTTTCTGGTGGAGGGTGACTCGGCCGGCGGCTCAGCGAAGCAGGCCCGGGACCGTGAATACCAGGCGATCATGCCGTTGCGGGGTAAGATTCTCAACACCTGGGAAGTGGATCCGGCCGATGTGCTGGCCTCTCAGGAGGTACATGACATCTCAGTGGCGATCGGCGTGGAGCCGGGCAGCAGTGATCTGTCCGGTTTAAGATTCGGCAAAGTCTGTATTCTGGCCGATGCGGACTCGGACGGGTTGCACATCGCAACCCTGCTGTGTGCCCTGTTTCTGAAACATTTCAGGCAACTGGTTGAGCAGGGACATGTCTATATCGCTATGCCGCCACTTTACCGGATCGATGTAGGCAAGCGGGTTTTTTATGCCCTGGATGATTCCGAGAAAGAGGGGGTTCTGGATCGGATCGAGGCGGAAAAACTGAAGGGAAAGGTCAATGTGCAGCGCTTTAAAGGACTGGGTGAAATGAACCCAATGCAACTCCGTGAGACCACCATCCATCCGGATACCCGGAGGTTGATCCAGCTGACAGTAGAGAGCGGGGACAGCACCAACAAGGTCATGGATATGATGTTGGCCAAAAAACGGGCATCTGATCGGAAAAAATGGTTGGAGAAAAAGGGCGATCTTGTAGAAATCTAGATTTTGAGTTTCGATAGCGATGAATATTTATACCTGCAAATTCCAGAATCACCGACCTGCTTCATTGCGGTCGGTTTCAGTAGCGCTCCTGCTACTCATCTTCTCTCTGGCATCGACTGCACAAGCGGCTGAGTTTCAACAGCTGGTTGATACGGATGTCGAGCAACTGCAAGCCAAGCTTGATGAGATGAAGGCACTGGCCCCGCAATTGAGGGTTCAGCTCAGGAAGGTGCGTTCACGGGTCGAGTTTGACGTTCGACAGACACATGCCATCGAACGCAGCATCAGCCACTCGGAGCGCGACCTGGAGCGCTTGATCATCATGCATCGAGGCGATCGCTTCAACGAGATGAGAGCCCATTTTCTTGCGGATAGTCTGCGCCGCAAAAGCAGAAATCTGCATGCTGGTGAAAACTATGTCATGGCACTGATCGAACAGGAGCAGGAAGACCCTGAGCCGGATAAGAGTGAGTTATTGGAAGATTACAGTGAGCTGCAACTGCAGCTGGGCAGCTACAATCAACTGATGGATGAGTGTCTGGTGATTCTGAGTGTTCAGAATGTTGAGAATGAAGTTGAGTGATGCAAAGACCGATACTGATCGTAGTTACGTTGACGCTTGCGGCTGCTTTGGTTTGGATGCTGCTGTTCTGGCAACCTCAGGATGAAAAGCACGCAACTGTTCCGCTACAGGCTATCCCCCAGGGTGGTGATTTTAGTTTTGACTCCTATCGGGGTGAAGTGAGTCTTAAAGACTTCCGTGGCAGCGTGGTGCTGCTCTACTTCGGCTACACTTGGTGCCCGGATATCTGCCCGACCAACCTATCCATGATCAGTACCATTCTGGACGAGTTCCCGGTGGCAGAGCGGGCAAGAGTGCAGCCGATATTCATCAGTGTGGATCCTGCCAGGGACAGTGTGCAGAGACTGAAGGAGTATGTGGAGTATTTTCATCCCAGTCTGCTTGGTTTGACCGGTGATGAGTCTGCCCTGACTGACGTTGCAGAACAATATGGTGCCGCTTACAAGATCCATGCTAAACAGGGTGATGACAACTATGTTGTCGATCACACCGCTGATACCTACCTGATCGATACCCACGGGAAGCTGGCAAAGATCCTCCCACATGGCACTGATCTGGAGGCGCTGATGGCTGCTGTTCGAGAGCTGCTTTGATTGCGCGACTCTGCCAGGCTGGCTTTGTCAGGCGCAATCCACCCTGTTGATATAGAATCAGACCAGCAGGGCGGATTGGATTAGTCTTAACAGGCCCTAGGAATATCTGAGTAGAAATCCGGCAGCTTCCAGATAGTTTGCCTCTTGTTCCAACTCAGCCCGTGTCAGCGGGTGGTGTTCGATCCAATCCTCCGGAAATACCAGCGAGATGCGGTTATCTTCCGCCTCGATCCTGGGAACTGGCTTGGCAACTGTGGAGCGGGCCCGGTGACTCAATACAGCAAGCCGGAGTAGAATGCAGAGATGCTTGGTGCAGGTGACAACCTCACTGGGCAGCTGTTCGAACACCGAGCTGGGAAATTTTCTTCGATGGCCTCGCACCATGGCA
>JAHRHW010000179.1 GCA_019100305.1 Candidatus Thiodiazotropha taylori
GATGCATCTTCTGCAGAGCCAGTAAACGGGCATGAATATCCCGGCGCAGCAGGGTTTCCGCCTCGGCAGGTATGGGCAATCCGGGCATGCGCCCGATCAGCGCCTCGATTTCAGTTACCCGGTTGAGAATACGCTGTACCTTCTGATTACGCTCTTCAACAAAGTCGTTGTAACGCTGAATGATGCTTGCCAGCACCAAGGTGAGGACCAGCAGTCCACCAACCACAATAAAGAGCGTTGTCTGTTCCATTGATGGGATTTCTACCTGATGTGTAGGGATTTTCTGGCACAATAATAGGCAATCAATCTCACTTCAAGGGTAATCGGTGTTGCACCAGGTCCGGCCGATAGGATTTGACAAATATTTGCCGGATCAATAACCACAGCTTGCATTTGAGCAAGGCGTAAGTATCGTGCTGATTCAAACAACTGACACAGAAAAAAACAGCCTAAACTCTGAATGTGAACTATTTGCTCGCCGGGTTAGTAAAACTCCACTGGAGATAGCCTTATGTCCTGGGTGATGATCATACTGCTGCTGATTGCCAGCTATCTGATTCTGGTACCACTGCTCACCTACCTTTCTGCCAAACGACAGATTGGCCATAAGGTGGCATCGGAGAACGGGGAAACGGAGGATCGGCTGCTCTACTTCTACAGTGAAAGCTGCCCACCCTGCAAACAGATGACCCCGATTATCGACGAACTGTCTTCGCAACACGAGAACATCAGCAAAATCAACGTCAGCGACGACCCGGACGCAGCCAGAGAGTATAAAATCCGCGCCACACCGACGCTGATTCTGGTAAAAGACGGGGTAATCGATGATATCCTTCTGGGCGCGAAAAAAGCCACCCAGATTGAGAACCTGTTGAACAAGCTTAACCGCTAATGGCTTTAGCGATGCACTCTCTGTTTCGCGGTGATTGGCATTCATTAGCGCTCTAACCCTCTTATGTTAAGTGTCATTCGACACTGGGAACCTGTTTACACCGATGCAATACAAAGTCATACCCGTAACCCCCTTCGAGCAAAACTGTACCCTCTTCTGGTGTGAAAACACCCGGGCGGCCGCCATCATCGACCCGGGTGGTGAGAGTCAGCGACTGACCGCGATCCTTGAGGAGCTGGAGCTGAAACCACAGATGATTCTGCTCACCCATGGCCACCTGGATCATGCCGGGGGCGCAGTCGAACTGGCGGAGCGGCTTGGCGTACCAATCCATGGCCCACATAAGGAGGATGCCTTCTGGCTTGATAACATGGACCAGCAGGCGGACATGTTCGGTTTTGGCGACGCTAGAAAATGCACGCCGGATCAATGGCTGGAAGATGGGGATCAGGTCTCCCTGGGGGATGAGAAGCTGGAAGTCATCCACTGTCCAGGCCATACCCCAGGCCATATCATATTTTTCCATCGGGAGAGCCGGATCGCCCAGGTTGGCGACGTACTGTTCAAGGGTTCCATTGGCAGAACCGACTTCCCCCGCGGCGACCACCAGGCCCTGCTACGTTCCATCAGAGAGAGGCTCTGGCCGCTGGGGGATGATGTCCGCTTCATACCCGGTCATGGACCCGATTCCACCTTTGGCGAGGAGCGCCAGACCAATCCATTCGTTGCGGACGGACTCTAAGCCCATAACAGCAAGACATTCCGGCAGCAGCATCCTGCTGCCGCTCCCCTTCTCAGCAATCATTCCAGCCAGCCAACCAGAGATTTCATCAGAGTTTTGACATCAGTCAATTACTGACCTTGAAAACACAATATATTGTGTTTGAATTATTAATCACTCGCTACATATAGATAATCCTTGATAATAACGCCGGAGGGCTACCGAGATGCAAGCCACCATTGGGCGACAGAGACTCCGCACACCCAGCAAAATCGTTAAGAGAGATGGCAGCGAAGCGGATTTCGACCCCGCAAAAATTCACAACGCCATTCTGCTGGCCGCTCAAGCCAGCGGTGAATTTGACAATCAAGAGGCCGCCTTGATCACCGCCCAGGTGGTAAAAGTCCTGACCCACACCGGCTATCGGCAGAGGAATCCCGACATCGAGCGGATACAGGATGTGGTGGAACAGGTGCTGATCAGCGCCAACCACCTGCAGACGGCCCGCGCCTATATCGTCTACCGGGAGCAACATAAAAAGCTGCGTCAGGATCGCCGCACCCTACTCGATGTCGCCAGCTCGGTGAATGAGTATCTGCAGCGAAGCGACTGGCGGGTCAGCGCCAATGCCAACCAGGGCTACTCACTGGGCGGTCTGATCCTTAACACCTCCGGCAAGATGATCGCCAACTACTGGCTGAATCATGTCTATCCACCGGAGATTGGCGAGGCTCACCGAAACGGCGCTCTGCATGTCCATGACCTGGATATGCTGGCCGGTTACTGTGCCGGCTGGTCGCTGAGAACCCTGTTGCACGAGGGACTCAATGGCGTTCCAGGCAAGGTCGAGTCATCGCCCCCCAAACACCTCTCCAGTGCTGTCGGTCAGATCGTCAACTTTCTGGGAACCCTGCAGAATGAGTGGGCGGGAGCCCAGGCATTCAGCTCCTTCGATACCTACCTGGCACCCTTCATTCGCAAGGACAATCTCAGTTACAGCCAGATCAAACAGGCGATCCAGGAGCTGATCTACAACCTCAACGTCCCTTCCCGCTGGGGCACCCAGACCCCGTTTACCAATCTCACCTTCGATTGGGTCTGCCCGGAGGACCTGCGCCAGCAGGTTCCTGTGATCGGCGGCGTGGAGATGCCCTTCGCCTATGGTGATCTGCAGACCGAGATGGATCTGATCAATCGCGCCTATATCGAGGTGATGACCGAGGGGGATGCCAAAGGCCGGGTCTTCACCTTCCCCATCCCGACCTACAACATCACGGCCGATTTCCCATGGGAGAGCGAGAATGCCGAACGACTGTTCCACATGACCGCCAAGTATGGCCTGCCCTATTTCCAGAACTTCCTCAATTCCGAGCTGAGCCCGCACCAGGTACGCTCCATGTGCTGCCGACTGCAACTCGACCTGCGGGAGCTGCTGAAACGGGGTAACGGTCTGTTCGGATCGGCTGAGCAGACCGGCTCCATCGGCGTGGTCACCCTCAACTGCGCCCGCCTCGGTCAGCAGTTTGCAGAGGATGAAGCCGGGCTGCTGAAAGCCGCCGATGATCTCCTGCGCTTGGCCCGCAACAGCCTGGAAATCAAAAGAAAGGTCATCCAGCGCCACATAGACGCCGGCCTCTTCCCCTACACCAAAAGGTACCTGGGCACCCTGCGCAATCACTTCTCCACCATCGGCATCAACGGCGTCAATGAGATGATCCGCAACTTCAGCACCGATCGCTGGGATATCGCTGATCCTGAGGGCAAGGCGCTGGCAGAACGGTTTCTCGACCACATCCGCGAGCGGATGGTGAGCTTCCAGGAGCAGAGCGGTCATCTCTACAACCTGGAGGCGACGCCGGCAGAAGGCGCCACCTATCGCTTCGCCAAGATCGACCGCCAACGGTTACCCGGCATTCTGCAGGCCGGAACCCCGCAGACACCCTACTACACCAACTCAACCCAACTGCCGGTCGGCTACACCGAGGATCCGTTTGCTGCCTTACAACATCAGGAGTCCCTGCAGTGTAAATATACGGGTGGAACCGTTCTTCACCTCTATATGAATGAACGTATCAGCAGCACTCAGGCCTGCAAGAATCTGATCAAACGATCCCTGCAGAAGTTTCGTCTCCCCTATCTGACCATTACCCCGACCTTTTCCATCTGTCCGATTCACGGCTACCTGAGTGGCGAACATGAGTTCTGCCCGAAATGCGACCAACGCCTGCGAGAACAGAAACTACAGGAGCAACCCAATGAACAAAACAATTGAACTGAAAGATGAAGAACGCACCCGTTGCGAAGTCTGGACCCGGGTGATGGGTTATCACCGCCCGATCTCCGCCTTCAATCCAGGTAAACAGGCGGAACAGGCGGAACGCCTCTGCTACCAGGAGCCGCTATCCAGCAAAACCGATGGGCACACTCCGCAGCTCTGACAGGCGATGCTCAAATCATGCCCGAAAGCGGAAGATTCCTCACATCTGAAGGTGGGAGGGATCACACCGCTGACCACGATCGACTACCCTGATGCTCTGTCAGCGGTGATCTACTGCCAGGGCTGCCCTCTAAAGTGTGACTACTGTCACAATCCTGAACTTATCCCGAGAGAGGCGACAACCCCTATCCCCTGGCATGAGATCGTGAGTTTTCTGGATCAGCGGCGAGGACTCCTCGATGCGGTGGTATTCAGCGGCGGTGAACCGACACTTCAATCCGCGCTGCCTGCCGCGGTAAAAACCATAAAAAAAATGGGCTTTCTGGTCGGCCTGCACAGCGCCGGCCCCTATCCACAACGCTTTGCTGCACTGCTGCCCTACCTGGATTGGGTAGGCCTGGATATCAAGGCGCTGGCTGAAGACTATGCGGCATTAACCGGCAGCGCCAACAGCGGCAGAGCCGCCTGGCAGTGCGCTGAGATGTTGATAGATAGCGGTATTCCCCACCAGATCAGAACCACACGCCACCCCCTCAACAGCCCGCCAGACAAGCAAAAAATGCTTATTAAAAGGCTTTTAACATTAGGCAAGATCGATCATAAATGGCAAACTTGCCGCTCATCTGACGGTCAGAATACCCAGTACGAGATAGCGGGTTCCTGATTAGTTTCTACTAATACAGTCATATGAGTTTGTTTACAGAGTATTTTTTGCATTGGCTAACGAGTTGACGTAACATCCCACAGTCAAGAAAAATGCCTCTTCCTGTATGGAAATAGGGGAGACAACAAACGACAAGGAAAAGGACAAACTTTTCCGACACAGAGGGTGGAGTATGTTCAGAGAGCGCGCGGCGAGAGAGTCCGCAGGCAAGATATCTTTGATACTGGTTGGCATCATTTTTATTGCCGGCATCATCTTTTCCGGGCTATTCAGCATGGGAATGGCCTATACCAATGAAATGGAATTCTGCACCTCCTGTCACTCCATGAAGGTCAATTTGGAGGAGTACAAGGAGACGCTGCACTATAAGAACGCTTCAGGCGTCCAGGCAACCTGTGCAGACTGCCATGTCCCCGAGCCTTTTGTTCCAAAGATGATCGCCAAGGTAATGGCCGCCAAAGATGTCTATCACGAGATCATGGGTACCATTGATACCAAAGAAAAGTACGAGGCCCACCGTTGGGATATGGCCAACCGGGTATGGGACAAAATGCGTGCTTCGAATTCCAGAGAGTGTCGCTCGTGCCACGAGTTTGAGAATATGGATCTGAGCGAACAGGATCGCAGTGCCCGTAAACGACACCCAAAGGCCATGGATGAAGGCAAGGCATGTATCGATTGTCATGCAGGTGTCGCACATGAGGAGCCGGACGAGCCCGAAGAACCTGACACACCATGATTGTCGTTATCTGACACAACCGATTTTTTATACCAGGTATTGTAGATAATTCATGAAAACAACCAGACTGTTAATTGCCACACTCACATTGCTGCTGACTGCACAGGTTATGGCGGGAAGCGCTGAAGATGAGAGGGAACTGCGGCTTGCAGCGGATGTTGGTGATGTGGAAACCGTCACCCAGCTTCTGGACAAGGGCGTTTCACCCGACAGTGCGAACAAGTTCGGTAAAAACGCCTTGATGATTGCTGTAGAGAACAACAATTTCGAAACCGTTGTCATCCTGTTGAACCGGGGCGCCAATGTGAATGCCCGCACCGTAGCCGGTTGCAGCGCGTTGACCTTTGCGGCGGAGAACGGTCACCCGGCACTCACCGCCATGCTACTGGAGCGGGGCGCCAATCTGCACGACCGAACCCGTGCCGGATGGGACGCCTTGATGATTGCGGCACGCTACGGCATCACCGATATGGTTGAGCAGCTGCTGTTCAAAGGCGCCGACCCCAAAGCATCGGACAAGCATGGGCATAATGCGTTGATGATGGCTGCGGAAAAAGGCCATGCGGAGACCGTGGCCATGCTGGCCAAACACCATGCAGATTTGAACAGCCGGGACAAAAACGGCTCCACCGCACTGATCCTGGCGGCTGATCAGGGTCACGTGGAGACGATTAAGACCCTGCTCTCCTATAAAGCCGAGATCGACAAGCAGGATAACGATGGCGCGACAGCACTGATCTGGGCGGTAGGCCAGGATGAGCTGGAGAGCGTCAAACTGCTGATCGACGCCGGCGCCGATGTCAATCTGGCCGATAATGATGGTGTCACACCATTGATGGAAGCGGCCCGTACCGGCTCGGAAGAGATTGTCACGCTGCTGCTGCAGCACAACGCAGACAAAACGAATAAAGATAACGAAGGACATACCGCGGCCGATATCGCGGTGAAGAAGAAACACAATAAAGTTTCAGGCCTTTTAAAATAAAAAGAGCATAAGCCTGGGTGGAGACCGGCACGTCTTTGTAAAAAAAGACGGCTTATAAACGAGCAATAACGCCTCCTTCCAAGCTGAACGCAACAGGAACAGTCCCATATTACTGCTCCGGTTCGTGTGACAGGGTTCGTCATGTTCTCTGTCTTAACTAGTGTAAGCCTGTTTAAATACCAAAGGAGGTAACATGGCGTACAACAATCTGAAGAGAGCCCTGATCGGCGCACTGGCCCTCAGTGCCTCATCTGTGGCTTTCGCTGCTGACAAACCCCTGATGTCGGGCGCCAGTGCTTCCATGCTGGCAAACACCTGTGCCGGCTGCCATGGTACCAATGGTGCCAGCATCGGCCCTGCATCACCCAGTATCGGTGGAATCTCTGCCGTCTACTTCGAAGAAGTCATGCAAGGCTTCAAGGCTGGTGAAATCAAATCCACCATCATGACTCGTATTGCCAAAGGCTATACCGATGATGAGATCAAGCTGATGGGTGAATACTTCAGTAAACAGCCCTTTGTCATGGCCAAGCAGGATTTCGATCCCGCCAAAGCCAAAAAAGGCGCCAAACTGCATGACAAATACTGTGAAAAGTGTCATGCGGACAACGGCACCTCTGCAGACGATGACTCCGGCATCCTGATGGGTCAGTTAGTCCCCTATCTGGAGTACACCATGGCCGACTTCAAATCTGGTGAGCGTGAGATGACCAAGAAGATGAAGAAGAAGGTTAATCAACTGCTGAAGAAAGAGGGCGACGCGGGAATCGACGCTCTGAACCACTTCTACGCCTCAGGCCAAAAATAAGAGGGGAATGAGAAACATGAAGATTACCCGAAGAGGTTTTGTTAAAGGCGCAGGCGCAGCTACTGCTGTCGGCATGATGGGAACTCCCTATATTGCCCTCGGCGCTTCCAAGAAAGTCGTGGTTGTCGGTGGTGGTACCGGCGGTGCAACCGCTGCCAAATACCTTCGCATGGCTGATCCGACCATTGAGGTCACCCTGATCGAAGCCAACAAGGACTACTACACCTGCTACCTCTCCAACGAAGTACTCGGTGGCGACCGCAGCATCGACTCCATCAAGTTCGGTTACAGCGGCCTCGGCAAGCACGGCGTCAAAGTGGTCCACGATGTGGTAACCGCCATCGATGCCAAAGCCAAAACCGTTAAAACCGCTGGCGGCCAGAGCTTCAACTACGACCGCTGTATCGTTGCCCCAGGTATCGACTTCAAATGGGAGACCCTGGAAGGCTACGACGCCAAGGTTGCAGAGAAGATCCCTCACGCCTGGAAAGCCGGTTCACAGACCGTTACCCTGCGCAAGCAGCTTGAGGCCATGAAAGATGGCGGCACCGTGGTGATTGCTCCTCCTGGCAATCCATTCCGCTGCCCTCCCGGACCTTATGAGCGTGCCTCTCAGATTGCTCACTATCTGAAACAGCACAAGCCAAAGTCGAAGATCATCATCCTCGATCCCAAGCCAAAGTTCTCCAAGATGGGTCTCTTCACCCAGGGTTGGAAAGCACTCTACGGCTATGAGACCGACAACTCCATGATCGAATGGCGCGGTAGTGCTCAGGGCTCCAACGACAACGCGGTTGTCAAAGTGGACGCTGGCTCTAATAGTGTGACCACCGGTTTCGACGACACCATCAAGGCTGACGTACTGAATGTCATTCCAAACCAGAAAGCGGGCAAGATCGCCTTTGCGGCTGGCTTGACCAATGACAGCGGCTGGTGTCCGATCAATCTGCACACCTTCGAGTCCACCATTCACAAAAACATCCACGTGATTGGTGACGCATCCATCGCCAAAGGTATGCCGAAGTCCGGTTATGCGGCCAACTCTGAAGCCAAGGTCTGTGCAGCCAGCGTTGCTGCTCTGCTGAACGGTCAGGAGCCAGGTACACCGGCTTACGTCAACACCTGCTACTCAATCGTTGGTAAGGATTGGGGCATCTCCGTTGCTGCGGTCTACAAGCTGGCAGAAGACGGTTCCAAGATCACCAAGGTTTCCGGTGGTCTGACTCCAACCGACGCCACCCCAGAGATGCGGGCGCGTGAAGTGGCTTACGCCTACAGCTGGTTCGACAATATCACTGCTGATATTTTCATGTAATCCAGCA
>JAHRHW010000180.1 GCA_019100305.1 Candidatus Thiodiazotropha taylori
GGGTAGTAAACAGGGGTGGGCTATCCTTAGCCCGATTAATCCGCGAACCCCTGTTTGATCAGCCCCACATCCGTCTGCTGAAGATGGATGAGGCTGGATCTGAACTATCTCAAGCGCACCGCAACGGTTTCGGTATCACAATCGGCGCCGTTGCAGGCCTCGATGATGATGTAGAGATCCTCGGGAAGGCTGTCGATCAACTCGTCCACGTCGTATTCGAAGTTGTCGTCGTCTTCGCAGACCATCTCCAGGTTGTTGTCGAACCAGCAATCCTCATCGTTGCGGTCGTCATGATCGCAGCGACCGTACTCACCACACCAGACGTAGTAGAAACGGATGTCGTTGTCTTCGTCCAGGTTGCTGTTTACGCTGAGCCAGAAATAGGCGTTGTAGCCGCTGGCGTTGTCGTCGTCGACTTCCCAGACCAGCTCGAACTCACCGTTGTTGATCGCCGAGTCGATGGTTACCCGACCATCTTCCAGCTCAGAGGAAGAGCCGTTGACTCTGAACTCTTCGACCTCCACGTCATCGCCACCGTTACAGCCGGCAATCAGGAGTGTCGATGTGGCGAATAGGGCAAGAATAAGATTTTTGAGCATAATGTGTCCCTCCTTCCATGGTTTGTAGTGACAAAAACAGTGTTATAGCAAACTATCCCATTCAGTGATTATGGGCGTCAAGGCGCATATTGTATCGATTTGTAGCAGCAGTCCTTAAAATCACTTTCGAATTCGGTGACTTAGGTTTCATGATCTGTACAGCGGTCCTGACCCTGGTTGTGCCGTTCCCTGTTGCTGACCGGCTGGCTCAATCCAGCTTGCCCGTTACACCATGAACAGCAGAATCAATCCGCCCAGTATGAAGCGGTAGATGACGAACGGCGTCATGCCGATGTTCTCGATGAAGCGCAGAAAGTAGTGGATACAGAGGTAGGCGGTGATGAAGGCCAGACCGGCGCCGAGGCTGATCGAGAGCCAGTCCACTTCTGCTTCGCTCTGCAGCAGATCGAGTCCCAGCAGTCCACCCGACATCAGGATGGTGGGGATGGAGATCAGAAAAGAGAAACGGGATGCGGCTTCACGGGTCAGTCCGAGGAACAGCCCGGCGGTCATGGTGGAGCCGGAGCGGGAGGTGCCCGGAATGATCGCCACGGCCTGGAACAGGCCGATCACCAGGGCATCGCTCCAGCGCAGGGAGTACTCATCCCGGTGGCGTTTGCCGAACTGATCTGCCAGCAGCAGTAGCACGCCAAAACCGATGGTGGTGATGGCGATCACCAGTGGCGAGCGCAGATCGGTCTCCACCAGGGATTTCATCAACAATCCGAACAGCCCAACCGGAATGGTGGCGATGACGATCATCCAGCCGAGCCGGGACTCCTGGGAGCGGGCGGACGGGTTGACCCAGGAGTGGAAAAAATCCCGGGTTATGGCGATCACCTGGTGACGAAAATAGCCGATTACCGCTGCCAGGGTTCCCACATGCACCGCCACGTCGAAGGCCAGTCCCTGGTCGGTATAGCCGGCCACCCTGGGCGCCAGGATCAGATGGGCCGAACTGGAGATGGGCAGAAATTCGGTCAGCCCCTGAACCGCCGCCAGGATGATGATTTGTAGGAGTTCCATGTCGATCGATCCGGCTTGTCGACGCCTAGGGGCAACTGCCTGTTAACACCAATCGAACCGGCACTAGTTGGACCAGGGATCGTTAAGCTGTTTCTGCTCCCAGGCCAGTGCGGAACTGGCGATCACGGAGAGATCGTCATATTTGGGTGACCAGCCCAGTACCTCACGCACCTTCTCGGCGCCGGCGACAAGCTCCGGCGGATCACCGGCGCGGCGTTCTGCCTCGATGATATTGAGCGGTGAACCGTGCGCCGCCTCCACCGATTTCAGCAGTTCCCGAACCGAGAAGCCGTGACCGTAACCGCAGTTGAGAATGGCAGATTCACCGCCGTTACGCAGATAGTCCAGAGCCTTGACGTGGGCGGTGGCCAGGTCCTCCACATGGATGTAGTCGCGCACCCCGGTACCGTCCGGTGTGGGGTAGTCGGTGCCGAAGATATAGACCGCATCCCGTTTGCCCACTGCGGCTTCGCAGGCGACCTTGGTCAACAGGGTGGCCTTGGGGGTGGACTGGCCGATTCGGCCCTCCAGATCGCAACCGGCCACATTGAAATAGCGCAGCGCGATGTAGTTCATATCGGTGGCCTGTGACAGATCGTGCAGCATCATCTCCGACATCAGCTTGGAGGTGCCGTAGGGGTTGATCGGGCTGGTGGGGGTGTCCTCATAGGCAACCCCTTTCTCGGGAATGCCGTAGACCGCTGCGGTGGAGGAGAAGACAAAATTCTTCACCCCGGCTTCGGCGCAGCACTGCAGCAGACTGCGGGTGTTGCAGGTGTTGTTGGCGTAGTACTTGAGGGGATTCTCAACCGACTCCGGCACGATGGTGTGGGCGGCGAAGTGCATCACCGTATCGATCTCATGCTCCTCCAGGATACGGCTGACCAGTTCCCGGTCGCCGGTATCCCCCACCACCAGATCGCCATACAGGACTGCCTGGCGGAAACCGGTGCAGAGGTTGTCCAGGGTTACCAGCCGTTCGCCCGCTTCGCCAAGCTGACGCGCGGTGTGACTGCCAATGTAGCCGGCGCCGCCGGTAACCAGAATTCCTTTTTTCGACATCAATGATTCCCCATGTTCGAGTGGTGTTCTGCCAGTCACAAATCCGATGACATCAACAACCTGTAGCGTCGTTTGGTGTCATTGCGTGTGGGCAGTTTTTTGTTAGGGTACATGATAACGATGGATGGCGCGTGAGTCATGCCCAGTTTGGGGGATGGGTGGATCCACTCGTTATTGGCCTCTTGTCGGAAAGTCCCTGTTTTGCCCTCCTGGGCGAGTCACTTTTCTTTCTCGCCAAAAGAAAAGTAACCAAAAGAAACGGCGTTGTACGATACACACACATCGGGTCCGCTGCGATGCTCGGCAAAAACCGGCGTGCCTGAAACTCGCTGCGCTCAAACAGTCAGGCCCGCCGATCGGTTTTTGCCTGCGCTTCTCGCTCGTGCCGGAACGGGATTAAGAGGCGGTGGATTCTGGCTTGGGAGCCTGTGGAGGTTTGTGTTGTTATAGTCCGCAAATGAACGCAAATAAGAGGCACAAATTGTAGTAGCGTTTTTTGGGTTGGATTGGCGCCTTACAGTGAGTTGCGCTAGGAGCATTTTGCGGCCATCGGCGGTGATTGGCGTCCATTAGCGGCTTGTTTTATTCTTATTTTTTACACGTTAGGGCCACACACAGGTGTAGGGTGAGGCCATGCTCCACCAAATAGGGTTGAGATGACGTCTTACAGTGATATGCACTAAGAGCAATTCGCGGCCTATTTAATTCTCATTGTTTACACATTTGGGCCGCACAACTGCACTGGGACAAGCTCTGTTACTGGAGCCTGAACAGCTGCTGGGTATTGAGCCGGGTTTGCGCAGCGATCTCTTCGACGGGCTGTCTGCGCAGTTGACTGAACAGTTCGAGTATCAGCGGCAGATAGGCGGGCTCGTTGCGTTCACCGCGATGCTGGGTGTCCGGCTGATCCGGTGAGTCGGTCTCGATCAGCAGTGACTCCAGGGGCAAGGATGCCACCAGATGTCTCAGACGTTTTGCCCGTTCATAGGTTACCGGTCCGCCGAAGCTGAGATAGAACCCCATCTCGATCAGTCGATGGGCCTGTTGCTCACTGCCCGAGTAGCTGTGCAGCATGCCGCGAAGGCCTGGGAAACGTCGCAGGGTGTTGATCACCTCCTCCACGGAGCGGCGGGCGTGGATGATTACCGGCAGGTCGTATCGGCCGGCCAGTTCGAGTTGGGCTTCGAACAGCTGTTGCTGCCGTTCGGGTTGGGGATCCTCGATGTAGAAATCGAGTCCGCATTCGCCTACCGCCACCGGCTGTTCGGCGGCCAGCCACTCACCCAGTTGATCGATATGTTCATCCTGATGATCGAACAGGAACATCGGATGCAGACCGTAGCTGGGATGGAGTCCCGGGTGGTCCAGGCAGAGCTGTCTGATTCGCGGCCACCAGGCTGCTTTGATTGCCGGAATGATCTGTTGTGTTACCCCGGCCAGCTCGGCGCGGCTCAGGGCTTGCTGCCGATCGACATCGAAACTGGCGTCGTCGAAGTGGCTGTGGGCGTCGATCAGCTGCGGGTGAAGACCCATTGATCGTCCTTCGACAGCTTTTTGTTGAAGCGGTAGCCATCCACATCGAATCCCTTGATATCCTCCGGATCACTGAGTTGGTTGTCGATGATGTAGCGGCTCATCAGCCCGCGGGCCTTTTTGGCAAATACCCCGATCATGCGGTAGCTGCCGTTCTTTCGCTCTTTGAACTGGGGGGTGATGATGCGGCCTTTGACAAGCTTCGGTTTGATCGATTTGAAATACTCGTTGGAAGCCAGATTGACCAGGATGTCATCCCCCTGGGCCTTCAAATCCTTGTTGATCGACTGGGTGATCTGCTCGCCCCAGAAGGCGTAGAGATCCTTACCCTGCTCATTCGGCAGCTTGGTGCCCATCTCCAACCGATAGGGCTGCATCAGGTCGAGGGGTTTCAGCACCCCGTAGAGGCCTGAAAGGATGCGCAGATGGCGCTGGGCGAACTCGAAACCCGATTCATCCAGGGTCTCGGCATCGAGACCGGTGTAGACATCCCCCTTCATCGCCAGCGCCGCCTGTTTGGCGTTCTTCATGTTGAAGGGGGTCTTCCAGTCATGGTACCGGTCGAAGTTGAGCTCCGAGAGCTTGATGCTCAGATTCATCAGTTCTGCCAGATCCAGGGCCGAGTAGTTGCGTAGATTGTCGATCAGCGCTTTTGACTGTTTGAGGAAACGGGGCTTGGTGTGGGTTTTGGTGACCGGTGGTGTCTCGTAATCAAGGGTTTTGGCGGGTGAAATAGCAATCAACATCTCTGAATCTCTTTAAGCTGCTCGGGTTCCAGTCGGCTGGTTTGGATAACCTCTCAATCATCACCATACACTGGGGGAAATACAACCGTTTCTGAGCAGGTTTATTGTCCACTGGCAGATAAACCCAGATCAAACATGCGGCTTAATATCACCTACGGCCCATGTTAGGCTTCGCTCTCTTTTCTGCCGAATGGCTCATACTATGACACTGAAAAAACAAGATCTGCTCGGACGACTGCTGCAACTGGCGCAGGATCTGTATGCGGAAACTGCAGAGCTCTCGGAAACCGAGGGTGAGCTGCAGCTTTGGTATAACCGGGGTTATGCTGACGGCATGACCCGTCAGATCAGCGATCTGGGTTATGCCAGCCAGGTGGCTGAGGCTCTGGGTTCGGTGGGAGAGGCCATCAGCGAGGAGCAGCACTTCCTGCCCTGGGGCAAGGCCTATCGGCATGGCTTCGAGGTGGGCGAGCGGGAGACAATTGAGGTTCTGGGGGAGAAAAACGGGTGAAGATCGTCTCATTCAATACCAACGGTATTCGTGCCAGAGAGCACCAACTGACGCAACTGAAGGCCGAATACGATCCGGATGTGATCGGGATTCAGGAGTCCAAGGTTCAGGATGCGGATTTTCCCCATGGGATGATCGATGCGCTCGACTACCAGGCGGCCTATCACGGCCAGAAGACCCACTACGGGGTGGCGCTGCTCTCCAAGTCAGCTCCCCTGGAGGTCAGCAAGGGGTTCCCCGATGATGAAGAGGATGCGCAGCGGCGCATGATCATCGGCCGTTACCAGTCACCCAAGGGGCAGGATTTCACCCTGCTCAACGGTTATTTTCCCCAGGGGGAGAGCCGCGACCATGAGGTGAAGTTTCCGGCCAAGCGGAAGTTTTACGCCGACCTGCTCGACTATCTGAACAACCAGCACGCCCCATCCGAGCCGCTGATGGTGATCGGTGATATGAATGTGGCGCCACTGGATCTGGATATCGGCATCGGACCCGACAATGCCAAGCGCTGGCTGAAGACCGGCAAGTGCAGCTTTCTGCCGGAAGAGCGTGAATGGTTACAGGCGCTACTGGACTGGGGGCTGGTGGACAGCTATCGCCAACTCAAACCGGAAGTGGATGACCGCTTCAGCTGGTTCGACTACCGCAGCCGTGGATTCGACCGGGAACCCAAGCGCGGTTTGCGTATCGACCTGATGCTGGTGACCCAACCCCTGATGGAATGTTGTACCGATGTGGGCATCGCCTACGACATCCGCGGGATGGAGAAACCCTCCGACCACTGTCCGGTGTGGGCCGAGTTCGATTATTAGTGCTCCTTCGACATGATATTGCCGGGTTCAGTTGGTCTGTCAGCGTTCAGGGCTAGGCGTGCCTCGCAGCGAATGACGGCCCCCTTTGCAAGAGGTGCAACAACGCCCTGGACGCTGACAGACCAACCCTTCGGGCGCGCCTGTGGTTTCCCGCAACGGTGTTGCCATGCTTGACAAGGACCTGGCCATTGCCTGCGCATGGCGTCTTGTCGCGGAAAACCACAAGCACGCTGAACCCGGTAATATCATGTTGAAGGAGCACTAGAATGCCGACCGTCACGCTGCGATTCTATGAGGAGCTCAACGATTTTCTACCCAGCTCCCTGCGCAAGCGTGACATCGAACGGGAGATCCAGCCCGGCGAGAGTTTGAAACACCTGATCGAAGCCATGGGGGTGCCCCATACGGAGATCGAGGTGGTGCTGCTGAATGGGCATTCGGTGGATCTTGACCAACAACTTCAGGGCGGGGAGCGGATCAGTGTCTATCCCATGTTCGAGTCTCTGGATGTCACCCCTTTACTGAGACTGCGGCAGCGGCCGTTAAGAACACCCAGGTTCGTCACCGATGCCCACCTGGGCAAACTGGCCCGCTACCTGAGACTGCTGGGTTTCGATACCCTGTTTTTCAATGACATCGGCGATCAGAGACTGGTGGAGATTTCTGTTTCGCAGAGACGAATCCTGCTGACCCGGGACCGGGCGCTGCTGATGCGCCGAACGGTCACCCATGGCCGCTATGTGCATGCCATCGAGCCCTGGTTACAGCTGGTCGAAGTGGTGGAGCGATTGGATCTTGCGGCTCAGGCTCGGCCTTTCAGTCGCTGCATGGTCTGCAATGGCACCATCGTCGCTACGCAGAAATCTCTCATCGAAGATCAGCTGCCGGATCAGGTGGCTCGCCATCATGATCAATTCTGGCGCTGTCGGGAGTGCCAAAAAATCTACTGGCAGGGCAGTCACTACACAAAGCTGCTGAAATCGATTGCCGGGTTGGTTGTGGATAAAGGAGAGGCTGGCAATGGGAAGTCGTAGCCGCCTTGATGATATTCGGCACTCAGCTGTTTGAACGTTGTCAAAACTTATATCTCCGAGTGCCTACTACCGCAGCAAAAAATCTGCACTCTGCACGCTTCTGCGGCTATTATGTTTGTGGATGCTGGATCTTTAGGGAGTAACAATCATGAACTTCGCGGCCAACAGATGGATCCCCTTGTTTGTGCTCTCATTCACCCTGCTGGCCTGTGGTGGGGATGAAGGCAGCACCGATGGAGATACCTCCAGCTCCTCCCTGAACTACAGCGGTGAGACCAAACAGGCCTCGATGACCAGTGAAAACGTCAATCAGCTGGCGATTGCGGCCACCTCCGGATCGAAACAGGCGGTCAGCTCCGACAGTGTTCCTGTGGTGAGCCAGCGCCCTGATTCACCGATTGGTCAGGATCAGATCAATCAAGATTTGGCCCGCTTGGTGGGGGATATTCTGAACCGCGGGCCTCAACTGGCGGGGCGAGGTGAAGCGGCGGCCAGAACGGAAGATCTCTCCAGCTCATACTGCAACAGCGGCTCGGTGAAGGTCGATTTTCCCGATTTCAGCTTGGAAGGGGAGTGGCGTATTGTTTTTACCCAATGCAGCCGCGATACCCGTTACGAAAGCGGCAACTACTCAACCGTGTTCCACGGCACGGTGGAAGGAACATACCGCAAGGTCGGCATCGGCTATCAGCTAACCCTCAACTACATAAATTTCAATGTCTCCATCAGCCATCCGGGAGGCAGTTACAGCGATACCTTCACCATGCAGATGACCTGCAGTGCTGCCAACCGGGATGGTTCGGACGTCAGCTGCGAGTACTTTACCGACTACCAGGGTTACGATAACCGGACCTATCGGCTGACTGAAGTCAGTGTCTCGGGCAATGGGTCGTCGGGCTACCTGGTATCGGTACGGGTCTACGATCCGGAACATGGCTACTTCCATGTGACCACTGATGTGCCGCTGACATTCGACTGTGAAACAGGTCGTCCGAGTGCCGGTCGTATCCACATCGAGGCGGCCAATGGAGTCACAGCCGTAGTCGAGTTCATCAGTTGTTCGCAGTATGTCGTGACCTTCCTTGGGGTGGCTGAGACTTATGATTGGCCTTAGGGATTGGGATGGCTCCGGAATGCTCTTCTGGTTTTACGAGGGTCAGCAAAGCACACATCATCAACCGACCTAATCGGCGGAGAGAGTAGCTCCCCTCTCCCCTTGTGGGAGAGGGGTCGGGGGAGAGGG
>JAHRHW010000181.1 GCA_019100305.1 Candidatus Thiodiazotropha taylori
CGACGTGGCCGTCGATGTGCGCAAAGGGTCACCCTGGTTCGGTCAATGGGTGGGTGTGCATCTCTCTGAATCGAACCACCATCAGTTCTATGTGCCTGTGGGATTTGCCCATGGCTATCTGGTATTGAGTGAAGAGGCGATTTTTGCCTACAAATGTACCGACCACTACCATCCTGAAACCCAGTTTTCCGTACGCTGGGATGATCCGGAAATCGGCATCGAGTGGCCGGGCGGACTGAATCCGCTGCTGGCAGAGAAGGATCGGGACGCCCCTCTTCTGAGCGAAATACCTGAAGAGACACTGCCACTCTATACGGGTGGTGAAGGGGCCTAATATGTCGACAAGCCACCCCAAGATTCTATTGATCGGTTGCGATGGCCAGGTTGGCTGGGAGCTGCAACGGAGTTTGGCCGTTCTGGCTGATGTGACAGCCACATCACTGTGTGGCAGTTATGGCTACGCATTGGATCTACTGGATCCAGATGCAGTAAGCAAAGCGGTTGCAGAGACAGGGCCTGACTATATCGTCAATGCTGCTGCTCATACCGCCGTTGATAAGGCCGAGTCAGAGGTGGCGCTTTCAAAAAAGCTGAATGCTGACGCACCGGCGCAACTGGCAAGACTGGCTGCCGAGCACAATGCTGCATTCATCCACTATTCGACCGATTTCGTTTTCGATGGTGAGAGTGAAAGGCCCTATCGGGAAGAGGATCCAACCGCCCCCCTGGGTGTCTACGGGGAAACCAAACTGGAAGGTGAGCAGCGTGTTCTGGCAACGGATGCCGCTGCGTTGGTGTTTCGTACCAGTTGGGTATATGGCAATCATGGCCACAATTTCATGAAGACCATGCTCAGGCTGTTTCGTGAAAGGGATGAGTTGAAGGTGGTGGATGACCAGATCGGTGCACCCACCTGGAGTCGCATGATCGCCGAAGCAACCGCTCAGATTATCGGCCAACTGCACGCTGGCGTTGTGAAGGCTGATGAGCTGAAAGGTCTCTATCATCTGACAAACAGCGGCACAACCAGCTGGTATGGTTTTGCCAGAGAGATTCTCGAGCTATCCGGCGAATCTTGTTCCCTGATGCCGATCACCACTCAGGAATACCCAACACCCGCTCGTCGTCCAGCTTACTCGGTACTGGATAATAGTAAGCTAAATCAGGTATTTAGATTGTCCATGCCAGATTGGTCAAGCAGTCTCAAGCGTTGCATGGAAGATGAAATTAGCGCCTCCTGAGCCAGCTGGTATCAGGCTTTATTGTCACAATCCCTGAATACTACGAATTGTCACCCCAGCCCGCTATTCGCTCCTGTGAAAATGTCGACTGGAAGTTTGCTGTTCAGCGATATAGCGTGAGATAATGGATTTCTGATCTATAGCATTTGAGGAAGCTACCTCTCACGGGGCGATACAACGGATGTACGAAACATTCTACGGTTTTACTGAAAAACCATTCACCTTGCTGCCAGACCCCTCTTTCCTGTTTCTCGGGAAAAAGCACAGTACTGCCTATTCGATGCTGGAATACGGCATGCTCAGCCAGGCAGGCTTTACAGTGATTACCGGTGAAGTGGGCAGTGGAAAAACCACTCTGGTGCGTCACCTGCTCGACCAGCTGGATGACGACGTCACCGTTGGATTGGTCAATACCAGCCACCGTGACATGGGGGAGTTACTGCAGTGGGTGTTACTCGCGTTCGGCTTGGAGTATCGCGAAAAGGAGCGGGTGGTGCTTCATGATCTCTTCACCCAGTTTCTGATCGATCAATATGCCCAGAACAAGCGCACTGTTTTGATTGTGGATGAGGCGCAGAATCTGCAGGCGCAGGTTCTGGAAGAGTTGAGGTTGCTCTCCAATATCAACGCCGACAAACATCAGGTCCTACAGATCATTCTGGTTGGGCAGCCGCAACTGCGCAGTATGTTGTCCCATGAGGATTTTCTGCAATTTCAGCAGCGGGTCTCGATCGATTATCACCTGTCAGCGCTGGATGAGAGGGAGACAAGAGCCTATATCTTCCATAGAACGCGCTCTGCCGGTCGCAGTAAACCACTTTTTACCAAAGGCGCATCACAGCTTATCTATCGAGCCAGCCAAGGCATTCCAAGGGTAATCAATACCATCTGCGATGCAGCCTTGGTTTACGGTTTTGCAGATCAGAAGAACATACTCGACAGCCGAGTGATTGGCAGTGTGTTAAGGGATAAGGCAAACGCACGAAGAGCGCATGTGAACGGCGCTCAAAATCCTGGTGGTCATCTTAAACCTGTGGTTTTGGGAGATCTTCAGAACAATATCGAACCATTCCAGTCCGATGGTCAGCGTAATGATCCTAGAGAGTCAAACAAAAAACTGACCGATTTTAATCGGGATTCGGCAAAGTTGTTGTTCAAAAAATACTACCACGATTCGTGATCGTCATAGGATAAGTAATTTAACGGTACAGTAAAGCTTAAGTATTAATATACGGAGTTTTTAGGAAAGTTGATCAGGGCGGATTGATATGGAAATAGGAAGTTATTCAATATCGGATTTGATGTTGAATTCAGGAGTAACTTTTGGAACCAGTGGTGCACGCGGATTGGTGCGTTCGATAACCGATCGTGTTGCTTACTCCTATACTTATGCTTTTTTACAACATCTGCAAAATTCAGGGCAGCTGAACACAAACAACAGTGTTGCCGTTGCCGGTGATTTCCGCTCCAGTACCCCTGGAATCATGGCTGCAGTCTGCAAGGCAGTCAGCGATCTTGGTCTACAGGTAATCAACTGTGGGTCTATTCCGTCTCCAGCGATTGCACTCTATGGCCTGCATCTGGGCATTCCCTCCATTATGGTTACAGGCAGCCATATTCCGGATGACCGCAACGGAATCAAATTCAACCGTCCGGATGGTGAAATCCTGAAGCAGGATGAGCAGGCGATCCGTGATCAGGTCATAGAGGTTCCTGAAAATCTATTCGATCAGCAGGGTGCCTTTAATCAAGCTGTGAATCTGCCGTCGGTCAATCGAGCGGCTTACAACCTCTATGTAAAACGTTATATCGATTTTTTTGATCCCGGTTGTCTTGAGGGATTGAGAATTGGTCTCTATGAGCACTCCAGTGTTGCCAGGGAGTCAGCAGCTGAAGTTCTCGAGAAGTTGGGTGCCGAGGTTATTCGATTGGGTTACTCCGATCAGTTTGTGCCGGTGGACACAGAGGCAATCAGGCCTGAAGACATTGCATTGGCCAGGGATTGGGCAAAAAAATATGATCTGGATAGTATCGTCTCGACAGATGGGGATGGCGATCGACCATTGGTCAGTAATGAAGAAGGCGACTGGTTACGCGGCGATATGGCAGGCATGTTATGCGCCTATTTTCTTCATGCAAACTGGGTGGCAACACCGGTCAGCAGTAATAGTGCAGTTGAAAGATCCGGTTGGTTCAGTGGAGTAAATCGTACCCGTATTGGATCACCTTATGTGGTTTCAGCCATGAACACGCTACTTGATGAAGGTAGAGAGGGTGTGGTTGGTTATGAGGCTAATGGTGGTTTTCTGAATGCGGACGCGCTGGCGCTCGGTGACAAAAAGCTTGGACCACTACCAACCCGCGATGCACTTATCGTCATCATCAGTATTCTGAGTCGAACTCAAAACGGAGCCCTAAAGGTCTCCGATCTCTGCGCATCAGCGCCAGCACGATATACATCAAGTAACCGTTTGAAGGCTTTTCCCATTGACCTGAGTCAGCAACGGCTTGCCGCTTTCAAAAGCGGGAACTTCGAACGAGACAGTAGAGCTGTCGAACAGGTGTTTGGAAATCAGTTCGGTGAGGTCCAATCAATCGATTTAACGGATGGTGTACGCATAACCTTCAAGGGTGAGGATATTATTCACTTACGCCCATCAGGTAATGCACCGGAACTGCGCTGTTACACGGAAGCAGATTCTGAACAGTGGGTCCATGAGATGAATCGGATTTGTCTTAATTTATTGGAAGAATGGAGAGTACATTGATAGTACCAGTTATATTGTCAGGTGGATCAGGAACACGGCTGTGGCCACTCTCCAGGAGTGCCTATCCAAAGCAGTTCATACCGCTGATGGATGATAACTCTCTTTTTCAGGCCACCATGGAACGAGTTTCAAAGATACCTGATAGCACTGATGCCTTGGTTGTTTGCAATGAAGAGCACCGCTTCATGGTTGCTGAACAGGTCAGGAAACTCGATAGAAAGTGTTCCGCCATCATGCTTGAGCCTGTGGGAAGAAATACGGCCCCTGCTATTGCCTGTGCTGCCTTGTATGCCTTGAAGCAGGATCAGGACGCGCTGATCATGGTAACCCCATCGGATCATATTATCAGTGATCAATCACACTTTTCTGATGCGATGGAGAAGGGGATTGAGGCTGCAAAAAACGGTGGTCTGGTCACCTTTGGTGTCGTGCCCGACAAACCTGAGACAGGTTATGGCTACATTCGCAAGGATGAGGATAATCAACATCTTGGGGCATACCAGGTTGCAGAGTTTGTGGAGAAACCGGACCTGCAGACTGCCATGAACTATCTCGATTCAGGTGAATATCTTTGGAATAGCGGGATGTTTGTTTTTCGAGCTCAACTCTATCTTCAAGAGCTGGAAAAATTCCAGCCTGAAATGGTTAACGCAGTAACCAACGCATTCGAAAAGCAAAGTGTCGACCTGGATTTTATCCGCCTCGATAAAGAGGCGTTTCTCGCCTGTCCTTCAGAGTCCATTGACTATGCGGTGATGGAGAAGACCGAAAGATCGATGGTGGTACCGTTGGATGCCGGATGGAGCGACATTGGTTCCTGGTCTGCGCTCTCTGATGCTGCTGTATCTGATAGTGAAGACGATAATGTCTTTTTGGGAGATGTTCTGGCCAAGGATGTCACAAACAGCTATCTACGCAGTGAAAATCGGATGATTGCCGGCATAGGTCTTGATGGGTTGGTGGTTGTCGAAACAGCGGATGCAGTGTTGGTCGCCGACAAGTCCAGATCCCAGGATGTCAAAGAGATCGTGGACCGGCTCAAGGTCTCCGGCCGTTACGAGCCTTTCACTCATGTCAGAGTCTACCGCCCCTGGGGGCGGTATGAGACTGTCGACGAGTGTGCCCGGTTCAAAGTTAAACGCATTGTGGTTAACCCCGGCGCTAGCCTCTCACTGCAAAAACATAATCATCGCGCAGAACATTGGGTTGTGGTCAAAGGTACAGCCAGGATTATTAACGGCACAGAAGAGAAACTGCTGACTGAGGACCAGTCCACCTATATCCCGATCGGTACGCTGCATCGCCTGGAGAATCCAGGCCTGATACCGCTAGAGATCGTTGAAGTGCAGACGGGCAGTTATCTGGGTGAGGATGATATCGAGCGGTTTTCTGACGACTATGGTCGTCATGTGCCTGACACTGAACCTAAATCGTTTCGTAAGACTGTCTGACTTTTGTGGTCATGGCCCCTATCTGGGGCCATTGAATTTATACTCTAAAAAATCAAAAGCTTGTTGATTGGTACCAATGAGTTGTTCCAGGTAATCGTCACTGTTCAATTTAATTGTGATTCCTTCATTTATCCTTTTTTTGTGTTCTGTTATTGACCCTTTTCAGGGATCCTCAAAGCAATTCAATTGCTTGAGAATTCTGAACCCCAACGTACTCCGGGGTGATGAAAGAGGCATTATTAGAGGCTGCCTGTTTAGTCAGTTTTGAATATGGGTAGTATTACCCATTGCCTGCATGTTTCTCGCAATTATATTTATAGCTCAAGAAGGAATTTATGGACTTACCGCAACGGTAAAATAACAGGGTAGGAGAGATTTCATGAAGAAATTATTATGGATGGCAGTACTGGTGCCAAGCATCACATGTGGTACCGCAAATGCCTATTTTGTTGGACATAATTGTCCAGGTGATTGGCAAAATATCTATGATGGTGTGACCTCTACATCATGCAGCGTTTCTCTTTCAAATACTGACGGTGGATCATCTTACTCATTTGCATCAGCAGACTTGGCAACAGGCCAATTGAGAGCGAGTGGAACAGCCCGGAATGGTGATGCATTTGGTATAAGTGGACTTGGATCTGCAATACTACAGGACACCATTACTCTGAGTGGATCATGGACGGGTGATTTACTGATATCCATGAGCATGAGTATCGATGGTTATTTTTCTGGTCAATATACGCCCTCTCAATCAATGCTTGGGATGCTATCTCTGTCTACTGGGTCGCCAGTCGCAATGAGTACTTCTCGAATTGATGTTGCATATACAGGCGATATTCCAACAGTAACAAACAATTTTTCTTCAGGCTCACATACAGAGACCGTTACCAATCCATCAGCAAATAATTTTAGTGCTACTCTAACTGCGGATCTATTAATACCAGATACCAATCCAACATTTGATATTCAAGCTCAACTTGTTACCTGGGCTGGACCTAGTGGAATACACGGATCTATGACCTCTAATTTTGCAAATACTGCAAATCTCTCTTTCACTTTGCCTGATGGCATAGATTTTACTTCAGATTCGGGGGTCTTCCTCTCAGTCAATCCTGTACCTATTCCTGCTGCAGCCTGGCTATTCGGCTCAGGGCTGCTTGGTTTTATAGGTGTCTCTCAGCGCAAAAGACGTCTGGCATAGGAAAGTCTTCTATTACGATTGGCGTGATTGGAGATAAGGAAACACGCTACTCAACAAGGAAGTTGAAAGTGGTGTAGCGTGTCCGGTAGTGATTTGGTGGAGGCGGGCGGATTCGAACCGCCGTCCGCGAGTCCTCTGCCAAAAGTTCTACATGCTTAGTCCTGCCTATTATATTTAACCGATTACCACCCGACGGACAGGGCGTGTAATAGGCGATTCCGGTTAGGTTTTAACGTTTCCACCCCGGACGAGCTTCAACGCGATCTTGTGAGATATGACGCCTGAAAAGCTGGACGCACAAGCACGGCTCCAGTCAGACGGCACCCTACTGGGTATTAAGCAGCGAGTGCGTAGTTGTCGTCGTTGGCAACTATAAGTTTGCAGATGGTTTAGCGAGGTACTCTGCACCTCGGCATGCACTTCAGGTTTTGCAACCCCCGTCGAAGCCTACGTCGCCCCCATACGGTAGTGAGTCAGACATTATATGCCAGTGTTTGGTTCCAGGTCACGGAAAACCTGTGGCCATGATTGGTTTCGGGCTAGCCGTGTTTGAACAGCCGCTCTTTTTCCCGTTTCCAGTCCCGATCCTTGTCGCTTGCCCGCTTGTCATGGAGCTTCTTGCCTTTGGCGACGCCGATTTCCAGTTTCGCCATGCCTTTCTTCCAATACAGCGCCGTGGGCACCAGGGTATAGCCCTTGCGCTCGACCAGGCCGATCAGTTTATTCAGCTCGCTGCGATGCAGCAGCAGCTTGCGGGTGCGTATGGGATCCGTGTGGATATGGGTGGAGGCGGTGCTGAGGGGCACGATATGGGCGCCGAACAGGAATGCCTCACCATCCTTGATGGTGACGTAACTCTCCTTGATCTGAACCCGTCCTTCACGCAGGCTCTTCACTTCCCAGCCCTGCAGGGAGATGCCGGCTTCGTATCGCTCCTCGATGAAATAGTCGTGCCCCGCCTTTTTGTTGAGCGCGATGGTGGGGCGCCCCTGGGCTTTTTTCTTTGCTTTGCTTGCCATCGGCCTATTCTAATGCCGGAAAAGGCATCTCACCAGTAGCGGCTTGAGAAATGGTCCCATTTTCTGGAGAATCAACAACCTTTAGATGAATGAAAATACAGCGATCAATTGGCTTACGCGCTGCCTGCGGGGTAAATATGGCCCAATTGCCAACACAGTAAGCTGAATCGTATCTATGTTGAGCGCAGAATAAGGATAAAAAGCAATGTCTGAAAGACAATCCATACATGGCCAGTGGTCGTCGCGGCTGGTGTTCATCCTGGCAGCAACCGGGTCTGCGGTCGGTTTGGGTAACGTCTGGAAGTTTCCCTACATCACCGGTGAGAACGGTGGTGGCGCCTTTGTAATCATCTACCTCGTCTGTATCGCACTGGTCGGTGTGCCGATCATGATGGCGGAGATCATGCTTGGCCGGCGCGGCAGGCAGAGTCCGATCAACACCATGGCAGCACTGAGTCGCGAGGAGGGAGCCAATAAGGCCTGGTCGCTGATTGGCTGGAGCGGTGTGTTGGCCGGTTTCTTTATCCTCTCCTATTACAGTGTGATCGCCGGTTGGGCCCTGGCTTATGTGGCTCGTGCCGGAGCCGGTCTGTTCAGCGGGCTTGATGCGGCCGGAGTGGAGAGCATGTTCAATGGCCTGGTAGGCAGCCCTGAGCGCCTGCTGACCTGGCACACCCTGTTCATGCTGATGAGTATGTTTGTGGTTGCCAAAGGGGTGAAGTCCGGTTTGGAAAAGGCTGTGACCTATCTGATGCCGGCGCTGTTCGTACTGCTACTGCTGTTGGTTGGCTATGCCATGAACACGGGTTTTTTCGTGCAGGGGCTTGAGTTTCTCTTTTCACCCGATTTCAGTAAGTTGATCTACACCTGCCA
>JAHRHW010000182.1 GCA_019100305.1 Candidatus Thiodiazotropha taylori
GGATATCGAAGCCGGGCGCAATGCGGGAACCCGGACATTGATCGCCATGTTCGGCTACTTGGGCGACACCGACAAGCCGGAAACCTGGCGGGCGGATGGCCAGATCGACCACCCCGTGCAGATACTGGATTGGCTGTAAACCGACTCCATGAATAACCGATGATACCTCACATGAGTAATATCAATGTCATAATCCATAGCATGCTCGCTATAATGCCACTCCCGAAATCGGATTCGTGATAACAGGCCCTGAAGCATGCACAATTACCAACCCTCGAAAACACTCCTCAAAGAGCGCAATATCCTGGTCACCGGGGCCGGCAGTGGGATCGGCCAGGCAGCCGCCAGAGCCTTCGCTGAACATGGCGCGACGGTCATTCTGCTGGGTCGACACGAGGGTCGGCTCGAGGAGACCTATGATGCCATCGAATCTGACGGTGGCCCAACCCCGGCGATGATCTCATTCGATCTGGAGAAGGCGCCCGCCAATGACTACTATGCATTGGGTGAGAGTCTCTACGAGGAGTTCGGTGTACTGCATGGCCTGCTGCACAATGCGGCACAACTGGCGCTGCTCAGTCGTATCGATGACTATGATTTCGAGACCTGGCAGAAAGTCATCCAGGTCAATTTGACCGCCCCTTTTCTCCTCACCCAGGCCTGTCTGCCGCTGCTGCGCAAAGCGGAAGATGCGTCGATTCTGTTTACCTCGGACGAGCGGGGAAGAAAAGGCAAAGCCTACTGGGGTGCCTACGGTGTATCGAAATTCGGCATCGAGGGTCTGATGCAAACCCTAGCAGATGAGCTTGAAAACAGTCACATCAGAGTCAACAGTATCGCCCCCTGTCCAACACGCACCTCGTTGAGGGCCTGGGCCTATCCGGGTGAGAATCCCCTCTCGCATCCACTTCCAGAAAGCCTGATGGGCAGCTATCTCTATCTGATGGGCCCAGACAGCATTCGGGTAAACGGAGAGGCCATGACCGCTCTGCCGGAGGGAAGTGGGCAGAGCACTTAAGCTTTCAACCCGACGACTCAGTAGGCTCAGTTGATAGATTTCAGGGCTATCAGCGCTCTCCTGAACAGAGAGCGCTGGAAACTGCTTAGTCAGGCAAGTGTGAAATGAAACACTCTTTTGCAATCCAATTTCGGTACATCTGGAGAATCTTTCTCTCACGTTTGTTGTTATTCGATTTTAGCAACTCGATCGAATGTAAAACCTGCAATCGCTCCTTTTGTGTCAAACCACTGGTCAATTTAGGCATTCGTCTCTCTCCGTAATTTTTTTTCTAGCCTATTTCCCTGCGATCGCTGCAAAGAAAAACAGGTAGCTGGACTACTGAGTTGTAACCAAAAATCCTGCGTATTTACCCAAAAAAACAACAACTGCACTATCGATTGCAGTTAGACGTAAAGATAGACCAAGTCAGCACAAATAGAAATACCCAAGTGTTAAACTTGGTTAATTTTTCCCAACAATTAGAATAAGTTATTCACTACTGCTTTTTAGAATGAGATGATTTTTTGCGCAGTACATCCTCATCGGATACCACCAAAGTGTAGTTATCCTGCCGCACCCCTTTAAGCAGTTGATCGACGCTGTCTTTTGGTACATCGATCATCTCCAGGGCAATCGCGCCCAGTCTGAGACTTCCTTCCAGAGCCTCCGGAAATGCATGGCTTGCACCTGCACTGACCTGATGGCCACAGGCTTCGAGATCCCGGGCCCGAGAGATAATCGGTACGTGAGGATAGGTGTTTCTGATATGGGTGATTGCCCGCAGGGCAATAGGTCCGCTGTTGACTGTCAATACCACCAAAGAGGCAGTTCCAAGATTGGCGGCATCCAGCAGGTCTGGGTCACTGATATCACCATAGTAGACCGGCAAGCCATCCTTCTTTCCCTGGGCTACCCGTTCCGGATTGGTATCAAACACAACCAAGGGTACACCACTGGTATGCAGCAACACAGCAACGGTATGCCCTACTCTGCCATATCCGCCAATGACCACCTTTTTGGGAACGTCTCCATGCTCCATAGGGTACTTGAGGTGTTCTGTATCCTGTTTTTGGTTGCTGATCCGCTTTGCCAGTCTGTCGCTGAGGCCGACCAGCAGCGGGGTTATCAGCATACTCACAGAGATCACCCCAACTGCCATGACAAAGGTACTGTCATTGATCAGTTGCAGGGCTTTGGCCGAGCCAAAAAGAACAAATCCGAACTCCCCGCCCTGGGCCAGAAAAAAGCTGATTCGCAGGGCAATGGGTTTGGTGACACCGAACATCAGTGCCAACGAAAACAGCACCAGAATCTTGATCGCTACGATCACCACGATGTGCTGCACAAACATCGATAACTCATCATAGATCGAGGAAAAATCGATGGACATCCCCACCGCGACGAAAAACAGGCTCATCAACAATCCCTTATAGGGTTCAATATAGGCCTGGATCTGTAATCGATAACTGGAACCGGAGAGCAGCATACCCATGACGAAGGCACCAAGTGCCATCGAGAGACCCGCCTGATCCATCGCCCAGGCGGCAAGAAAAACCGCCAGCATCACCACCAGCAGAAATCCCTCACGATTGGCCTGTTGCGCCAGATGGTTGAGCACCACGGGAAGCACATAGCGGCCGATAACATAGACAGCGGCAATCATACCCACCACGATGCCCAGCTGTTGCCACAGAGGAACATCGGCGGAAAGACGGCCGGCATCAGAGAGGATCGGTACAGCCGCCAGCAGCGGTACGATCGCCAGATCCTGCATCAGCAGGATTGAGAACGCTGTCATACCGTGCTTGCTGGCGATCTCCCCCCTATCATGGAGAATCTGGATGACGAACGCAGTGGATGAGAGAGCAAAGGTCAGACCGATCAACAGGGAGAGGGACCAGGAGGATTCATAGAGATGAACATAGAATGCAATTATCAGCCCGGTAACCAGGATCTGCATTGACCCCAAACCGAATACTTCCCGACGCATTGCCCATAATCGTTTCGGACGCATCTCCAGACCGATCAGAAAGAGCAGCAACACAACACCCAACTCGGTGAAATGACGGACATCCTCAACATGTTCTGTCACATAAGGCCCGGGTGAGTAGGGTCCAACGACGATTCCGGCAACCAACAGACCCAACACAGAACCAAGCCCAAGATGCTTGAACAAAGCAACTGCCACTGACGTGGCAATCAATAACATCAAAGCCGATACTAGGAAGGTATCCAGGTGCATATGATTCTTATATTGGTATTGAAGCTGAAGCCTGACTCACTACTCGCAGTAGTATGACAGGTCAACCGATTATTATTTAAATTAGAAAACTCAGATCTATTCACAATTTACCTTCCCGGTGAATGCCGGGGTTCAGGAAAATCCGGTAGATGGATTCTTTCATTCGGCGGAGTGACGGCTTGTTCAGAGATTTCTTCAATATCATACTTTGTTCTTTGCAGTACGGCTGTTTAACCTGCTCGGGACTATTCATTACCGGTTCAAGTTATCCTCTTTGGTTTCACAGCCCGGGGAGATCATACCGTCTCGTTATAGGCCGTTACAGGTGGCCATCCAACCTTTGGCAGATCGAGCAGGCCGCCAATTACAGATCGATTATGGCATGAGCCAAATTCGATTTGAATTTCCTCGTAGTTAACTACCCTATAAAATGTTGGGATATATTCTGCTTGTAATCATCCACAACTGAACTAGCTTCAAGCATGAGGAACCTCTGTTAAATCAAACACCATCTGTTTGAATGAAAGGATGCTCTCCAGGTGGCTTTGCGGCTCGGTGATTGTCTCCTAGTGAACTCCGTTCATTCCTAAAGCCGACTCGCGTGCACAGCTGGGTGCATCACGGGATTCATCAGAGGTTTCTCACATACTGAAATAGCCGATGCAGTGGCGAAAGCTATTTCAGCTGGCATACCAGATACCTCGATAGCGCATTTTATATCGATTTTTCATTTAGTTGCAGTGATTTGGCCATATTGCCTGAGCATCTAGACCAATCTAGGGAGATTCTGAAAATGATTGAGTTCGACGCCAATGCAGTAGTACATATCAACGAAAATCTCTCTGCAGAAGAGATCCATAATATCGAAAAAGAGTTGTCCGGAGTCAGAGGTGTTGTCAGTGCCTGCGCTCATGTCAAAACGCCCCATCTGATGGTCGTCGACTACGACCCTCAATCCATACACTCCTGCGATCTGCTCTTTTATATTGAAAGAAATGGTGTACATGCCTCCCTGGTGGGCGGGATTTAGGTTTTTTAGCTTTATCTGAATTCAGATCAATAACCACACATAATTCATTCGTTATTATTCTGAAAAAGAAGGTGAGCCATTTGAAAAAATAGAGATGCACAGTAAGAAAAGATTCAATATCCCACT
Organism: Candidatus Thiodiazotropha taylori; assembly: GCA_019100305.1. Lineage (GTDB taxonomy): Bacteria > Pseudomonadota > Gammaproteobacteria > Chromatiales > Chromatiaceae > Thiodiazotropha. Next base: position 4,399 of record JAHRHW010000182.1, read on the forward strand.
GGAAGTACTGCTCGAAGCTAAAAAGTGTACTAAACATCATGCCTGTCTGACTGATGATGAGTACCAACTCTGCGGTATTCGCATCACTACGGAAAATCATGCCCGCATGGTTTGCGGGAAGGGGACAGAGTGTCCATACAGTTCCCAACTGGGGAACCAGATTGTCTGTACCTGTCCTGTCAGACATGCCATCCACAGTAAATACGATATCTAGCGCACAGATGTGAACGGCGCCCTGTAACCCTACATGCTAGGCATTGATCCAGCATCGACATAAAATCAAAATCTCTCTCAACAGTAAACAAGCCTAATCGAGGTAGAGTAACCATGCGGGAGTTCAACGGATTTCCCAAGCAGACCTTGCCGTTTCTACAAAAACTCGGCCGCAACAACCAACGGGAGTGGTTCAACGAGCATAAGCAGGAATACGAAACCTATGTGCGTGAGCCGGCGTTTGCCTTTATTGAGGAGATGGCGCCAAAACTGAAAGCCCTATCGGGCCATTTTCACGCGATCGCAAAAAAGTCAGGTGGATCCCTGATGCGGGTCTATCGGGATACCCGCTTCTCCAAAGACAAGACACCCTACAAAACCAACATCGGTATTCAGTTCAGACACCAACTCGGCAAAGACGTGCATGCACCAGGCTTCTACCTGCATATTGAAAACAGCGGCTGCTTCATCGGTGCAGGAATCTGGCACCCGGAGTCGAATACTCTGGGCAAAATCAGAAACTTCATCGCGGATAATCCGGCCTCCTGGAGCACCTTGAAGGAGCAGGCGGAGTTCAACAACCAGTTTGAGCTTGCCGGGGATTCACTGAAACGGGCACCGAAAGGATTCGCTCCGGATCACCCACTGATCGAGGATCTAAAGCGTAAGGACTTCATTGCCCTCAAGTCTTTCGATTGTTCGCAGATCACCAGAACGGATTTTGCTGATTTTGTCATGGATGGATTTCAATCAACTGACCAGTTGATGCGCTATCTCTGCACAGCGGTTGAAGTCAATTACTAAAAGACTCACTGATGTGAGAGCAATCCGTTAATCAACGCAGATAAAGGTTTTAAAGAGATGGTTGCGGCAATTGCCCATTTGCACTGACTACTTTGCAAGCTTCAACCTCTGACGGATATCATCGCTGGCCTGTTGCAGTATTGAGTCCTTATCCACGCTATCGAGAATCTGCTGCACAATGGTTTTCGGACCTTCACTACCCCAGGAGCGGCCCTGGGAGAAGTAGCGCTGTGCCGCCAGCCCCACCACATAGGTCGTGTAGTAGCCCATGCCACCTTGAGCAGCCGCAGTCACCACGGTCGAAAGCCCGGCACTGCTCGCTTTGAGTGCACTGGCCGCGAGATTCACACTCCACACCGTGGCCATCAGCAGAGCCATCTGGGAACCGATGGTCTTGATCAACTGTCCGGCTTCACCCCGGGTAACCGACATACCGTAGACCCTTGCCAGATGTACAACCATTGAGGCATCCAGCGCCAAAGCCGCGACCAGATCGGCAACCGGTATCGGGTTGACGGCAACCGCAACCCCTTTACCCAGACAGTAGCCCCGGATCACTCTCTCCGCCACTTCCTGGCGTATCGCAACCACCCGCTCAGCCACCTCATCGCTCAACTGACCGGCAAACAGGCTGGCATTCAATGCAGAGAGCGCCATGCCCTCCTTTTCGATCAACATCCAGAGCGTGTCAGTCAACACCATAACATCCGCTTGCGGCGTTTTTCTGATCTCCTGCTCCTCACCCTGCTCATCCTCCTGCAGATAGATCCGCTCTGCAGGTCTTGCCGCTGTGGCAACGATATATTCGCTCGAGACAATTCCGGCGAGTTTCTCCTGCAGGCTGCCGAGCAACAGTTCCAGTTCATCGGTGGTATATCGGTCAGCTTTGTTCAGCACCACAACCAAAGGCCGATTCAATTGAGACAGCTTCTGCATTGCCTGAAGCTCCGTCTGGGTCAAATCACTGTCCACCACAAACAGTACCAGATCCGCGCGGCTCGCCACATCTTCGGCCATGCGTTCACGCTCCTCGCCACTGATTTCGTTGATACCGGGCGTGTCGATCAGAAATATCCCGGATGCCTCAACTTCACGCCAGGCCGCCATATCGCTATGGCGAGTCTCACCGTGCAATGCACTGACTGCGAAACGCTGCTCGCCCAGCAGTGCATTCAGTAATGCGGACTTACCCACGCTGACGCGGCCAAAAACCGCGATATGCAGATGCCCATGCTCCAACTTGTCGAGCATTGCCTGAACCTGGTGAAAATCGTCCTTAAGTGAATCACGCACAGATTCAGGTAACCGGTCATCACTCAGCAACTCACGTAGGTTCTCCCGCGCCAACTGCAGGTGGCCATCATTCTCCGATTGCTGCTCGTCAATCTTTTTTGATGAGCTGTTCCAGGGTGAGCCGCGCAAAATGTTTTGCACGTGCTTCCAGATTTCCACTCATTGTCTCCTCAAATTTATCCAAGACCACACTCTTTTCCAGAGTTTCCCCCTGTTCGAGGGTTTCAATTACGGACTCACCCAGGCTCTGAAATATCAGTCCATAAGCCACGGCGTGAGTCGCCCCTCCTGTGACCGTGCCCAGACCGGGAAATGCTTTCAATACATTTCCCGCCAGTGCCAACAGCAGAGTCATGCGCTTACCCACATGCTGGCCGGCCTGTTCCACCAACTGCTCAAGATCCACATCTTTCACTCTTATCCCATAGAGTTCGCAGAGTGCACCGACCATCTTGATACCCAAATAGCCTTGAATCAGTATATCGGTGCCCGGGCTGACCGCCGCCATCGCTCCAAGCATTGCCTTATGGGTATACTCTTTTACCAGTTTTTGTCCCTTCTGCTTTCGATGCTCCACTGTCGCCGTATGGAGTTTTTCTGCACCGAGATGCAGAAGGCTTTGATCTCTCTGCTGCTCCAGGGTATCACTTTGCTGGTCAATCCTGTTGTGGATCTCTGCCAAAAGAGAATCCACCTGTGGCGGTCGTTCACGCAGCGCCCGCTGCTCATTCCCCTCTGCATCGATTCTGATCAACTCCTCCTGGCCACCAGCCTGAACTGACACCACATTGTCGATCCCGGGCAGCTGACTGACGAGCCGTTGCATAATGGCAGCCAGGTCTTCATCGGTGTATCGATCCCGTTTATTCAGTGCGACAATCAATGGACGTTCAAAGGTCTGCAGCTCTACCATTTCCCGATGTTGATCGCGCGTCAGCTCGGCATCACAAACATAGACCACCAGATGTGCACGTCGTGCTTCTTCCCGGGCAACCTGTACCCGCGCCTCATTACTGTCAAGGATACCGGGGGCATCGGTAAATATAAGTGGTTGACCCTGGATTTCACAATGGTAATGCTCAACAGCTTTGGTAGTACCCGCCCTTGGGTCGGTCTGAATCTCCTCAACCCCGGTGATCGCCTTGATCAGTGCACTTTTACCGGCGGATACCGGCCCAAAAAAGGCCACATAACGCTCGGCACTCTTGCTACGTTGATCCAGTTCATAAAGCTCCTGCCGGGCCTGTGAAACATCAACCCCCTTCTCATCGGCTTTTGCCAATGCGCTTTCGAATGCTTCACGATCTTCAGGCAGTGGTATCTGCCGCTGTGCAGGAAGCTGCTGTTTTGCCGAATCACCCGGCTTCAGCAGTCGCCAGATGAGAAAAAACAGCCCCAAGCTGAAGAGAAAGAGCCCTACCCCATAGAAGATCAGCAGTCTGGGCGAGAGCTGATCGAGCAAATGCCAGATATTCAGAGCAGACTCAGTAAGTTGAAGAGTAAGCAATAGAATCAATAGTCCTAGAAACAGGATCAACATCAGCAGAATCAACCTGTATATTCGCTTCGATGATCGATTTTTCTGCTGCTCTATCATTGATAAAACCTAATTGATACCTTTCGTATTGACCTGGCAACCCTACCGGAGACTCACAGACGCTCAATGTATGTCATGTTATTATTCATCAGGCAAGTGAATATGTCGTAAACCGTCACCAGTTACTAGGGCCTGTTAACACTAATTCAATGCGTCCTGTTGTGCCTGAAAAAGCGCCAATCAAGGCGCGAGGAGCGTAGTTTGGTTGTTCCAAATGAGCGACGAGCAACGCCGAGTGG
>JAHRHW010000183.1 GCA_019100305.1 Candidatus Thiodiazotropha taylori
CCTTGCTGGACACACAAACAGACCCAGCAGGGCGCATTGGATTCGTGTTAACAGGCCCTAGGTGTTGACGGTTCACAACCCTGCCACACATCACAACAACGATATCAACGTTGCCAAAACCCTATGCTGTTATACATATTTCTATTCCTCATTGCAGCAGATTATGCCGGTCTAGGCACCTTTGTTCCGGCCTTTAAAGCGCTTCCGTTTACACTGGTGATATCAACCCTGTTGTTTCTCTATCTGATATCTAAAAACAAAATCTCAGAACTCTTTCAATATAAGACCGTCATCTACACCTCTATCTTCGTCCTGTTAACCGCGTTTGCCGGTGTCCACGGCCTGATAAAGAACTACGCCATTGAACCGCTTAAGGTACAGATCGGCTATCTCATTTTCATGTTCATCTGTATCTATCTGGTGACCAACCTCAAACAGTTCCGGTTGTTCACTCTGGTATTCACCCTCGTTCACGCAGGACTGGTCGTCTTGAATATTGACAAAGTCGGTGGTGAACGCGTCGGTTTCTATCTCGGCGGTTTCTTTCTCGGGGACGGTAATGATTTCGGATGGTCTCAGAATGTTGCCTTTCCATTGGCGATTCACCTCGCCTTCACGACCAAGAACACCCTATTCAAATATGGCTATGTGGCACTCGCTGTAATCATTCTGATCGGAATTGTCGGTACCCAATCAAGAGGGGCTTCGCTTGCCCTCGCAGCAGGAATGCTCTACTACCTCAGTTTCATATCGAACAAGCGGGTCGCCGGTTTTATTCTCATTGGCATCATAGGAATAGGCGTTATCGCATTATCCCCATCAAGTTATTTCTCAAGGATGGGAACCATTGTTGATTATGAAGAGGACTCCTCTGCCATGGGACGTCTCAAGGCCTGGCGTACGGCCACGGAGATGGCCATCGATAATCCGATCCTGGGGGTCGGTGCGGGCAGTTTCAATTCAGCCTATGGGCGGTTCTACAAAAAGTCGGACGATCCGGCGAGATGGATCTCAACCCACAGTGTCTATTTCAAGGTACTGGCTGAATATGGTTTTCCCGGCATCATCATCTACATTTTGAGTATCCTGCATAATCTGAAGATCAATCGGGAAACCCAGAGACTGATCTCGGAGAATCAGCAACGGCTCGAAATAACACCTTTCTGGCCACAGGCCCTCAATTGGGCAACCATCTCCTGGGCGGTCTGCGCGATGTTTCTTACCGGTTATGTCTACCCACATCTGTTTCTGTTAATGGGGCTCACGATTGCTGTGCATCGCATCGTAGTGAAAGAGTTGGAAAAGAGTGAAGAACCCATCGAGGAGGAACCGGCTCCAGCCCGGCCGCGATACTTCTAACAGGGCAGGCCTGATTCGCTTCAACTGGCCCTTGCAAAGGCGCAACGCCATAATCGGTCGTGAAAGGATGAACCGGTTCACGACCCCATCATCGAATCGTACAACGCATCATAGTTGTCTGCCATCTGCTGAACGGTAAAGTTCTCGGCAAACCGCTGTTTTGCATTTTCACCAAAGGTGCGTCTCAGCTCACTGTCCAGCAGAAGTCTCTCCATCGCATCAGCCAGCATCTCTGCCTGATTGGGTGGTACGATCAAGCCACATGAATCGTGCTCGATCACGACACCGTTTTCACCGACTTCCGTAGCGACAATCGGCTTTCCGGCTGACATGGCTTCAAGAATCACCATTGACATGGCTTCCCATTTTGAACTTTGTACAAAGACATCAAACTTGGGTAGCAGATTGACATTGGCATCCCTTACCCAGCCGGTAAACTCAATGATCTCAGAGAGATTTTTCTGCTCACACAGCTGGAGTAATTCATCCATCATGTAGCCATCGCCGGCAATAACGAACTTGGATCGGCCGGGATGCCTTTTCTCCAATATTTCGACGGCATCGATCAGGACAGGTATGCCTTTCTGCTCAATCAGCGTACTGAGCGAGCCAAACAGGATTGGACGATCTTGATCTTGCGACTCTGCCTCCGCTGGTTGAGAATCCAATGCATGTACCCCGTTGTAGATTACCTGTAATCGCTCGGCGGGGTAGTTATAGGTCTCCCTGATTGCTTTTGCCTGTTTGGTGCCTACAGCGATCAAGACATCAATAAACCGGGTAAAGAGTTTCTCAAAATAGTAAATCTTCTTGTCGATATTGGGGTAGTTGCCGAAATGAAAGGTGTAGATCGTTTTGACTTTCGGCATCAGTAACTTGACCTGTGACGCATTCATCATGGAGTGGATATCGTGGGTATGTATCAGATCAATATTGTGCTCCTTCACAAACTTTCTCAGGTCGAGAAAATTGAGATAATTTCTATTTTTTCGCTCGGCTTTTTTGATTCTAATAACCTTGATGCCTTTCTCCTTCAAGGCTTCACCGCGATCGCCACACTCCTTATAGTATCCACAAATCACCTCATATTTATCGCCCAGCAGCTCACACAAATGTTCTACGACGTGCTCGGCACCGCCACCTGTAATCGAGGATATTGTAATCAGAACTCTCTTTTTATTGGGCATGCTTATAGTATCCAACGTTACTTAAAGGACCGTTCAATTTACTACCAATCCACAATGAGTGTTTTCAGGTCCATCAGGGCGGATCGGCTGTTTGCAATCAGATCCTAGGTCATTCTACGGTCACCGATTTGGCCAGATTCCTCGGCTGATCCACATCCGTACCTTTCAATAGCGCAACATGATAGGCAAGCAGTTGCAGTGGAATACTGTAGACAATGGGCGATGTGGAAGGATAGATATCAGAAAGCGTCAGGTTTTGATAACGATCCAGTCCAATCTTCACACTGTGGTCACTGAAAAGAAAAAGCTCACCGCCGCGGGCACGAACCTCCTGTAAATTGGATATAACCTTTTCCAACAGTGGATCATCCGGCAGAGCACAGATTACCGGCATTTCCGCGTCCACCAGTGCAAGCGGACCATGTTTCAGTTCACCGGCCGGGTAGGCTTCGGCATGGATATAGGATATCTCCTTAAGTTTCAGGGCACCCTCCATGGCGATCGGATAGAAACAGCCACGCCCCAGAAACAGGGCGTGATGGCGTTCTGCGAAGGCATTCGCCATCTGCTTGATCTTGTCGTTCAGTTTCAGAATCACTTCTACCTGACGGGGCAGGGCATGCAGTTCGTTGACCAGCTCCAGTTCTCTCTCCTCTGACATACCGCGACGTTTGGCCAATGCCAGAGTGAACAGCCTCAAGGCAACCAACTGGGTGGTAAAGGCCTTGGTCGAGGCCACTCCGATCTCAGGTCCTGCACGGGTCATCAGGGCAACATTTGATTCGCGTACCAGCGAGCTTTCCGGAACATTACAGATCACCAGACTACCCAGATAACCTTTCGACTCCGAACCTCTCAAAGCGGCCAGGGTATCTGCGGTTTCACCGGACTGGGAGATGGTGACAAACAGGGTGTCGTCCGGAACAACAACCTCCCGGTAGCGAAATTCGCTGGCCACTTCAACACTACAGTGAACACCAATCTCTTCGAGCCAGTATCTGGCTACCAAGCCGGCATGAAAGCTGGTTCCACAGGCTACGATATGAACGTTGCGGGTTTTATCGAGCAACGCTTTCGCCTCATGCCCGAATGACTCTTCCAGTAGTCGGCCTTTGTGTATCCGTCCCTCAAGCGTCTCGGCGATAACAGCGGGTTGCTCAAAAATCTCCTTCAGCATGTAGTGGCGATAGGGGCCTTTTTCCGCTTTCGCTGCGGAAACCTGTGAGGTACGGATTTCCCGCTCTACCGGTTCTCCATGGAGATCGGCAATTGTCACTTTTTCCCGCGTGATGTGGGCCAAATCGCCCTCTTCCAGAAAGATGAACTGCTGGGTAACCGGTAGCAGGGCGAACACATCCGAAGCGATGAAGTTTTCCTTCTCACCCAAACCAATGACCAATGGACTGCCGGCACGAATCACCACCATCTGGTCCGGATCATCCGGGCTGACCACAGCCAGAGCATAGGCACCAATCAGTTTGTTCGAGGCCTGACGTACCGCCTCGGCAATATCTGTCTGGCTTTTCATGATATCGGCCAGCAGATGGGCAATCACTTCCGTATCCGTCTCAGAAGTGAAAACAAAGCCTTTGTCGGAGAGCTCTTCTCTGAGGTCGGCGTAGTTCTCGATGATGCCATTGTGCACTATGGCAACCTGCTCACCACTCATATGTGGATGAGCGTTTCGCTCAGATGGCATGCCATGGGTGGCCCAACGGGTATGGGCGATGCCCAGTTTGCTGCTCAAATCAGCCTGATCGATCAAACCTTTAAGACTCGATACCTTACCGACAGAGCGAATCCGTTGCAGATGCTGATTCTCATCGAGCACCGCCACGCCTGCTGAATCATAGCCGCGATATTCCAAGCGCTTCAGTCCTTCCATGAGGACCGGTACAACATCCCTGTATGCTATACCGCCTACAATGCCACACATATTGAAATCTCCCGTTCCTTGCTTAATCTTTCGCTTTTTTGACTGGTCGAACCCAATTGTCGATGCTGATCTGTTTGGCACGACTCAGAGTCAGTTGTTCCGCCGGGGCATCCTTGGTAATCGTTGAACCCGCTCCAATGGTTGCACCTTCACCCACGGTGACCGGTGCGACCAATTGGGTATCGGATCCGATAAAGGCCCGATCGCCAATCACCGTACGAAACTTGTTCGCACCGTCATAATTGCAGGTAATCGTACCCGCACCAATGTTGACCTTGGCACCAATCTCGGAGTCACCGATATAACTGAGGTGATTGATCTTGCTGCCATCCGCAACCTGGCTTTTTTTAATTTCCACAAAGTTACCGACATGGACCTGATCGGCAAGTCGAGCTTCCGGTCTCAAACGGGCAAACGGGCCAATCCGACAGCCACTACCTACCGCACAACCCTCCAGCACACTGTTTGCGAGAATCTCCGTCTCTGCTCCGATGACACAGTTTTTCAGCACCACATTAGGTCCGATAGAGACACCGTCCGCCAGGCTGACACTACCCTCGATAATCACATTACAGTCGATGAATACATCCTGTCCTGTCTTCAATTCACCACGAATATCGATTCTGCCGGGGTCGGCCAGGGTAACACCCGACTGCATCAACTCATCGGCCCTGTTCCTGTGATAAAAGCGTTCAAGATAGGCGAGCTGCTTGCGATCGTTGACACCCATCACCTCTTCTTCATTGTGAGGATGGACGGCCTGGATGTTCACCCCGTCAGCAACAGCCAGGGCGATGATGTCGGTCAGATAGTACTCGTTTTGTGCATTGTTATTGTCGATCCGAGATAACCAGACCTCCAGTTTGGCCCGGTTCACCGCCATGATTCCGGTGTTGATTTCACTGATCTCAAGCTCCCGTGGAGAAGCGTCCTTCTGCTCAACAATCCGGGTGATACGATCGTCACGGTCTCTTACGATCCGGCCATAACCTGTGGGGTCTTCAAGATCCACGGTCAGCAATGCCAAGTCACTGCTATGCAGGCAACTCAAAAGACTCACCAATGTGGGGCCGCTGATCAGGGGTACATCTCCATACAGAATCAATACCTGATCCACCTGCTGAAGATAGGGCAGGGCCTGAATCACGGCATGCCCGGTACCAAGCCTCTCCTTCTGTTCGATCCAGTCCAGATCATCTGCCGCCAGGTGGTTTTTGACCGCTTCTCCCCCATGACCGTAGATCACCGAGATTTCATCCGGATTGATCGTGCGTGAGGTCTCGATTACATGGGAAAGTAGTGGCTTTCCGGCCAATGAGTGCAGAACTTTCGGCAGTTTGGAGCGCATGCGCGTCCCTTCCCCGGCAGCTAGAATCAGTGCACCAAGATGCATCCCTCTCTCCCCTAAATGACATTAGTATTAGCCTTTTCAGGCCCGCCTGGCCGTTGCACAAACTGCGTTGCAGCTGACGACGACGCATAGACTGATTAAATGACCAGCCTACAACAGTCTCAGCAAACTTAAAACTTCGAAAAAGAGATTTTCACTGCAATCTTCCCTGACAGCTTTTGCAGATTAATTGATGGATTGGGACTGCCCCGGCATGCCAAACTGCAACATATCTTCCTGGCTGGCATCCCTAACCTGCAGAATTTTAACTTTCACCTGCAGCGCCTTTCCAGCCAATGGATGATTACCATCGACGGTCAGCCTATCGCCTTCAATTTTGGTCACATAGAAACTTCTGACATCCCCGGCTTCATTCTGCATCTGAACCTCTGCACCAAGCTGGCGAAGTTCGACAGGTACATTTTCAATACCATCGGTAATGACCAAATCAGGCTCATAGTCACCAAAACCGTTTTCCGCTGAGATGGTCATGGTCACCTCTTCACCCTGAGCCTTGCCAAGTACTGCCTGATCCATACCGCCAATCAATTCGGTCTCACCACCATGGATGTAACCAACCGGCAGGTCACTCTGCTCAAGCACATTGCCATCCATATCCTGGATCATGTAGCTAAGCGATACGAATTTACCGGGCTTGACGGTCTCTTGGGACATCAGGGATAGGGTAGTGGGTCTGTCTAACCAGACCCACTCTATGCAGGAGGGGGATTAACCGCGCTTGCCTTTGCGAATGCGTTCTATAGCGCGTAACTGGGCAACTGCCTCGGCAAGTTCCGACTGGGCTTTTGCGTATTCAAACTCAGCACTGCGATCAGCCATTGCCTCTTCGGCGCGTCGTTTGGCCTCCTGGGCTGCGGCTTCATCAAGATCGGCAGCACGAATCGCCGTATCTGCAAGCACAGTCACCACATGAGGCTGGATTTCCAGAATGCCTCCTGAGACATAGAAGTGCTGCAGATCCTTACCGCCGCCAGTATCGACCCGGACTTCACCCGGCTTGAGCTGAGTGACCAGTGGGGTATGACGGGGTGCTATACCCACCTCACCCATGACAGCCGGAGCATAGACCATTTCAGCAACACCGCTGAAGATCTCGCCTTCCGCACTGACGATGTCCACATGAATGGTCATGGCCATCTTAAATCTCCCGGGCTATTAGCCCTTGCCGCCTTGCTCAGCTGCCTCATCGATACCGCCTACCATATAGAAGGCTTGCTCTGGCAGATGATCGTACTCACCTTCAACAATTGCCTTGAAGCCGGCAATGGTGTCTTTCAGAGAGACGTATTTACCTGGGGAGCCGGTAAATACTTCAGCGACGAAGAAAGGCTGAGAGAGAAAACGCTGGATCTTACGAGCACGCTGTACAACCAGCTTATCCTCTTCGGAGAGTTCATCCATACCCAGAATCGCGATGATATCCTTCAGCTCTTTATAGCGCTGTAGAGTTCCCTGTACATTCCGCGCCACACTGTAGTGCTCCTGACCAACCACGTTGGGATCAAGAATACGTGAGGTGGAATCGAGGGGATCAACTGCCGGGTAGATACCCAGCTCGGCGATCTGACGGGAGAGTACCAGAGTCGCGTCCAGATGGGCGAAGGTAGTGGCAGGCGAGGGATCGGTCAAGTCATCCGCCGGTACGTATACCGCCTGGAATGAGGTGATCGAGCCGGTCTTTGTGGAGGTGATGCGCTCCTGCAGAGCACCCATCTCCTCAGCCAGGGTCGGCTGGTAACCTACCGCTGAAGGCATACGACCCAGCAGCGCGGATACCTCGGTTCCCGCCAGCGTGTAACGATAGATGTTGTCGACGAACATCAATACGTCACGACCTTCGTCACGGAAGTTCTCGGCAATGGTCAGACCGGTCAGCGCCACACGCAGACGGTTGCCCGGGGGCTCGTTCATCTGACCGTAAACCAGGGCCACTTTATCGAGTACGCCACCCTCTTCCATCTCATGGTAGAAGTCGTTACCTTCACGGGTACGCTCACCAACACCGGCAAATACCGAGAAGCCGGAGTGCTCTACCGCGATGTTACGAATCAGCTCCATCAGGGTTACGGTCTTGCCTACACCGGCGCCGCCGAACAGGCCGATCTTACCACCCTTGGCGATGGGCATGATCAGATCGATAACCTTGATACCAGTTTCGAGAATCTCGGTGGTAGCCGCCTGGTCTTCCAGCTTGGGAGCCTCACGATGGATCGGCATCAGCTTATCAGCCTTGACTTCGCCAGCCTCGTCAACAGGATTACCCAGTACGTCCATGATGCGACCTAGTGTGCCCTGACCTACAGGAATACTGATCGGCGCACCGGTGGCCTCGACCGCGACACCGCGCTTAAGTCCGTCGGTCGAACCCATGGCGATGGCTCTTGCCACACCGTCACCCAGCTGCTGCTGTACTTCCAGGGTCAGGTTCGCCTCGTCGATCTTCAGTGCCTCGTAGACCTTAGGCATCTCGCCACGGGGAAATTCCACATCCACCACAGCGCCGATGATTTCAACTACTTTGCCCGAACTCATTTCTGGTTCCTCTTGCCGCTCGA